>JAJRXD010000088.1 GCA_024276465.1 Deltaproteobacteria bacterium | reverse complement strand
TGCCATGGCCCATTTCTCAAGTGAAACCTTATCCACATCATCTTCTGTAATGACCTGGCTTTTGTTCAGCAGGACTTTGCCCCTTTTTTCATCAACTATCCTCTTTGAACTTTTCTTTCCCACCAGAAGCTTTTTCAGCTGTTTGTTTACACTTTCTTTAAGTATCTTTATCTGATCTTCCTGGTCCTTTAGAAGTCGCGCACGTTCCTCATCTTCTATACGTCTTGTTCTTTCATCCTTGTCAGCACCTTTACGGGAAAAAACATTCACGCTGATAACTGTCCCATTAACACCAGGCAGCACACGAAGCGATGTATCCTGCACGTCTCTTGCCTTTTCCCCAAAAATAGCCCTCAACAGCTTTTCTTCCGGCGTCAGCTGGGTTTCACTTTTCGGTGTAATCTTTCCTACAAGAACATCTCCGGCCTTTACCTCTGCTCCTATCCGGACAATACCACTCTCATCCAGGTTCTTCAGCATGTCCTCCCCTACATTCGGGATATCCCTGGTAATCTCCTCCTTCCCAAGCTTTGTATCACGGGCAAGGACATCGAACTCTTCAATATGTATGGATGTAAACACATCATCTCTGATCAGGCTGTCACTGACCAGAATTGAGTCCTCAAAATTGTAGCCACCCCACGGCATGAATGCCACAAGAACATTTCGACCCATTGCAAGCTCACCCATTTCAGTTGACGGACCATCTGCAATCAAGTCTCCTTTGTCAACATAATCTCCCACACAGACAATCGGTTTTTGATTCATGCATGTGTTCTGGTTTGACCGGCTGTATTTTGCAAGCTTATAGATATCTATATCAGAGCCAATTCCTGCCTCGTCATCCTCATGTTTTATTACAATTCTGTTGGCATCAACACTTCTTACAATTCCACTTCTTTCAGCAATTACAGTAACGCCTGAATCCCTTGCTGCAATGCTCTCCATTCCTGTACCGACAAGAGGAGACTCTGTCCTTAGAAGAGGTACAGCCTGTCTTTGCATGTTAGAACCCATAAGTGCTCTGTTAGCATCATCATTTTCCAGGAAAGGCACAAGAGCTGCCGCCACACTAACAAGCTGTTTTGGAGAAACATCCATATAATCAACTTTTTCAGGAGAGGCCATTATAAACTCACCGCCTACCCTGGCAGAAACAAGTTTATTGGTAAAATTACCTTTTTCATCAATTGGGGCGTTAGCCTGTGCAATTGTATGCTTTTCCTCCTCCAGGGCGGTTTGAAACTCTATCTTATTTTTAACCTTTCCATTTTTAACTATTCTGTACGGGGTTTCAATAAATCCATATTCGTTAACGCGGGCATAAGTGCTCAGTGATGCAATAAGCCCGATGTTAGGTCCCTCAGGTGTCTCAATCGGGCAAATTCTTCCATAGTGCGTTGGATGAACATCACGCACCTCAAAGCCCGCCCTCTCCCTGGTAAGCCCACCAGGCCCCAGTGCGCTGAGTCTGCGCTTGTGAGTGATTTCCGCAAGAGGATTTGTCTGATCCATAAACTGGGAAAGCTGGCTTGAACCAAAAAATTCTTTTATCACTGCTGAAACCATTTTTGAATTTACAAAGTCATTCGGCATCAGAGTTTCAACTTCCTGAAGGCTCATACGTTCCTTTATAGCCCTCTCCATTCTAACCAGGCCTACACGGTAATGGTTTTCAACCAGTTCACCAACCGTTCTAACTCTCCGGTTCCCCAAATGGTCAATATCATCTATATCACCCCGGCCATTTTTGATTTCAACAAGGTACCTGACAGTTTCCAGAATATCTTCTTTTGTAAGAACCAGGGTCTCAATGGGAATATCCAGATTAAGCCTGTGATTAATCTTCAGCCGTCCGACTTTTGTCAACTCATAATATTCAGGTCCGAAAAAAAGCTTTTTAAAAAACTGGTTGGCTGTTTCCTGGCTGGGCGGATCATTAGGCCTGAGCCGCCTGTATATTTCCACTACTGCGTCATCTGACGATTTGACTTTATCAATGGCAAGAGTATCACGCAGGGAGGAGTCAACATTAAGGTTGTCAATATACAGAATTTTTATCTTCTCAATACCTGCATCTATGAGTTTCCTGATCACTTCATCTGTCAACGGCTCATTACATTCAATGATCGCTTCGCCGGTTGCAGGGTCAAGGATGTCCTCGAAAATGATTTCCCCAACCAGATCCTCCTCTAAAATCGGTATAAATTCCACATTTGCCTGGCGAAGTTTTCTGACAACTGCTCTGTTTATCTTTTTGCCCTTTTTTACAATAACGCTCTTTGGCTTACCACCTGTTATATCGTCACGTGCCATGCGATCAGCAAAAAACGGAGACCTGATAGTTCTCTTAAGCCTGCCATTTTCAAAAATTACCTCTTCAACAGTGTAAAAATATTTCAGAATTTCTTCCTTGGACAAACCTAATGCCTTCAGCAGGACAGTTACCGGAAACTTTCTACGGCGGTCTATGCGAACATAGATAAGATCTTTAGGGTCAAATTCCAGGTCAATCCAGGACCCTCTGTTTGGAATCACGCGGGCAGAATAGAGAAATTTACCGCTGGACAGGTTTTTGCCTTTATCGTGATCAAAAAAGACTCCCGGCGAACGATGCAACTGGCTTACGACTACCCGCTCAGTACCGTTTATTATGAAGGTTCCGTTATCAGTCATCAAGGGTATCTCACCAAAATAGACCTCCTGCTCCTTGATATCGCGTATGTTTTTTGTTTCTGTGTCGTAATTAACAAGTCGTATCAAAACTTTCAAAGGAGCAGCATAGGTTAATGCCTTTAACCGGCATTCATCCAGATCATATTTTGGTGCACCAAGGCTGTAACTGACAAATTCAAGAGATGATGTTTCATTATAATTTGTAATGGGGAAAACACTGTTGAAAACCCCTTGCAGCCCTCTATTTTCCCGTTCATTAGGCTCGCAGTTCTGCTGCAGAAAATATCCATATGATTTTTTCTGAATATCAATCAGATTGGGAATTTCCAGAATATCCGGAATTTCTTGGAAGCTTTTGCGAAAACGCATTTTATGCGCACCTTGCTTAGCCATATATCACCCCATTCAATATAGTTTAAAATATCAGAAATTGACAAGTTGTTGGCACATGTTTCTTGTTTAGCAGGAACAGGCTGGGACCACTCAGAACACAGTATTCAGGAATAAAACACATACAGTTAATAACGGATTTTGTGTTGCAAGCCAGGGGTGCAGGCATAAACCTCAAAACATCAAGCCAAATACCATAACTCCTGACTTTCAAGTGCACAAAAACTCAAAAACTTTTTTTGGAAACAAAACACAAATGTTAAACTTGATCTGAATCTATTTGATCTCTCCCGATGCTCCGGCATCTTCCAACTGTTTCAGGATATCTTCTGCCTCATTTTTCGGGATTCCCTCTTTAACTGCCTTTGGCAAAGAGTCGACAAACTCCTTTGCTTCTTTCAGCCCCAAGCCCGTTAAAGACCTTACAGTTTTGATAACATTAATCCTTTTTTCTCCGGCTGCAATCAGGACAACATTAAACTCTGTTTTTTCTTCAGCCTTTGCATCATCACCCCCTGCAGCGCCTGCTGCAACTGGTGCCGCAACTGCCGCAGCAGAAACCCCGAATTTTTCTTCAAGTTCCTTGATAAGGTTCGAAAGATCAAGAACAGACATGTTTTCAACAAACTTGACCACATCCTCTTTTGTTATCTCTGCCATTTCTACCTCCTAAAAAAATTGGTTATTAAGTTTAAATTAAAGATTATTATTTTTTTTGATCCGCGACCGCTGTCAAAACCCTGAGAAATTTTCTTGGAATATCTGATAAGACTGATACAAAACCTGTGAGTGGCGAAGCAAGCAATCCAACAAACTGGCCCAGGAGCACTTGCCTGCCTGGCAGGTTGCCTAACTGTTTTATCTCTTCTTCACCAAGAATGTTTTTATCAAGAATGCCTGCCCTGATCTTAAACAACAGATTCGGATTAACTTTAAGATTATCCTTAACAAACCTGGACAGAACTTTTGCAGCCAGAGCAGGATCCCCATCAATAAATGTAACAGCGGTCTGTCCGACAAAATGATCATGAAGAGGCTCAAAGTCCGTACCTTTTGAGGCGATGCGAAGCAAAGTGTTTTTTGCTACCTTTAACTCTCCCCCAACCTCCTTAACCTGTCTTCTCAAGCCCGTAATCATTTCAACATTTAAACCTGTATAGTCAAGGACGATTACACCTTTTGTTTCTTCAATTCTTTGTGAAAGCACTGCTACAGTGTCTTCTCTCTGTTTTCTACTCACTTAAATCACCTCCAGTCGCAGGATTGCACATTTAGAGTGTTTTATTTAATTAAATGCCTGTTCAATTTTCCTTAACGGTTGCAATATCAACCTTTATTCCAGGCCCCATCGTTGAAGAAAGGGCAATATTCTTCACATATTGGCCCTTACTTGAGGGGGGCTTCAGCCTGTTTATTGTATCTACAAGTGCGACTATATTTTCATATATCTTCTGGCTGTCAAAAGAGACCTTTCCTACAGGCACATGCAGGTTGGCTCCCTTATCTGTTCTGAATTCAACTTTACCTTTTTTAAGCTCATCCACAGCCTCTTTTACATTAAATGTTACTGTTCCCAGTTTTGGATTTGGCATAAGTCCCCTCGGACCCAAGACTTTTCCTATCTTTCCGACCACTCCCATTAAATCGGGAGTGGCTACAGCCTTATCAAATTCCAGCCAGCCGCCTTTTATCTTTTCAACAATATCATCAGCACCCACATAATCAGCTCCGGCATCTTTTGCCTCTTTTTCCTTTTCGCCCTTGGCAAAAACAAGCACCC
Source organism: Deltaproteobacteria bacterium (assembly GCA_024276465.1). Taxonomy (GTDB): domain Bacteria; phylum Desulfobacterota; class WTBG01; order CAIYCZ01; family CAIRTM01; genus JAJRXD01. The sequence continues at coordinate 2,119 of JAJRXD010000088.1, read as the reverse complement.
TGACTTCCTTGCCCAGTCCATGGGGAAGAAGTACTGTTCCACGAACCATCTGATCAGCCTTTCTGGGGTCCACACCAAGCCTTATGGCCACTTCAGCTGTTTCGTCAAACCCGGCATGGAAAGCTTCTTTTAAAAGGCCAATAGCTTCATTTAGCGGATATCGTTTATCTTTATCTATTTTTTCCCTGCCCTGTAGATATTTTTTACCTTTTTTTGCCATCTTTTCACCCTGTAGTATTTACTTAAGTCCTGTTTCTATTTGGATTGTTCTACCTCAATACCCATGCTGCGTGCAGTTCCCTCGATAATTCTGCTGGCCATGTCAAGGTCATTAGCATTCAGATCAGGCATTTTTGTCTGTGCAATTTCCCTGACTTGTTCAACTGTCACTTTCCCTATTTTATCCTTGTTGGGAACTCCGGATCCCTTAACAATTCCTGCCGCTTTTTTCAGCAGTACCGCAGCCGGAGGGGTCTTTGTAATAAATGAAAAGGACCTGTCAGCATAAACAGTAATAACAACCGGTATAATAAGCCCTTCCTTGTCCTGTGTCTTTGCATTGAAGGCTTTGCAAAATTCCATTATATTTACACCGTGCTGTCCCAGTGCCGGCCCAACTGGTGGAGAAGGATTTGCCTTCCCTGCAGGAATCTGCAGCTTTATTTGTGTCATAACTTTTTTTGCCATAGGACTTCCTTTTCTTCTTTGAAAAAATTAATATAATTCTACCCCGAATTGTGCCCTTCTGATTAAATGATTTTCACCTGAGCCGTATAGACAAAGGTCAGGTCGATAATCAAGTGCAAAACTGTTGCTGTAACCCCCGTAATTTGCATGAAAAGCCACTGCAGTTCAGGTCTAACTTATTTTTTTTACCTGGGTGTACTCAATCTCAATTGGGGTTTGTCTGCCAAAAATACTCACCAGCACCTTCAACCGTGCCTTCTCAGGTCTTACTTCCTCCACGATTCCATTGAAATTTGCAAAAGGACCCTCAACAATAGCCACATCATCACCCTTTTCAAAAGACATTTTTACTGTCGGGCGCAGTTTGCCATCCCTTATTTTATTAATCAACTCATCCATACCACCGTCAGGTATGGATATGGGTTTGGATTTGCCACCGATAAATCCTGTTACTTTCGGGGTGTTTCTTACAAGGTGCCAGGCATCATTATCCATATCCATCTGAATCAGAAGGTATCCCGGAAAAAAATTTCGTGATGTTTTTTTTACCTTCTTTTCCCCCTTACTGCCCCGCATTATCTCCTCAACATCTTCAGTAGGTATTAAAATCTCACCGAAAAATTCCTGCTTTTTATATAGTTTGATTCTTTCCTCAAGCAGTTCTTTTACTTTATTCTCATATCCGGAATACGTATGAACAACATACCATTTTTTTGTCATACAGGACCTCAGCTTAAAAATATATTAACTATTCGGGACAATGTCACATCAACAATTCCAAGGAAAAAAGCTATGATCAGAACAATGATCAGAACAACTGATGTTGAGGAAATTGTTTCCTTTCTTTGAGGCCAGGAAATTTTCTTTAGCTCAACCTTGATCTCTTGAGAAAACTGCTTTGTCTTATCAATCCATTTTTTAACATCCACAGGCATAAATCCTTTATTAAATGAAGAAACCCTGTTATTCATCTTTTTGGCAGGCCAGGAGGGATTCGAACCCCCATCACCCGGATTTGGAGTCCGGTGCTCTAGCCCTTGGAGCTACTGGCCTATTATATTTTCCCAGAAACGTTCTCAGAAGTCTTTCAGGAATGAACACTCTCTAATCAAGAGACTATTTTGTTTCCTTGTGAGAGGTATGAGTATGGCAGAATCTGCAATACTTCTTCATTTCCAATTTTCCAGTAGTCCTCTTTTTGTTTTTTGTAGTGTTGTAGTTCCTGCGCTTACACTGCGAACAAGCCAAAATCACTATATCTCTCATTTGATCAGAACCTATTTATAAAAATTTCTAAAACTGCTCCTTCTTACTCAATCACCTCGCTTATAACACCTGCGCCTACTGTCCTGCCTCCCTCTCTTACTGCAAACCTCAGCTCTTTCTCCATCGCTATCGGTGTTATCAACTCTGCCTCTATGCTTACATTGTC
>JAJRXD010000087.1 GCA_024276465.1 Deltaproteobacteria bacterium | reverse complement strand
TCCAGGCGACCGGGTAGTACACATAAATCCCGGCAAAATGACCTGTGAGATGGATAAGGTAGTTGAAAAGCTGAAAGTCAGCTTTGACCTTTATCTTGATACTAATAACAGCCGGTCATTCATGATTAAAGTTTATGATAACAGCACAGACCCTGATAATGGAACATGGATAAGGTTTGACAAATCGGGAAATGCTTATGATGTTTATGCAGAGCTTATGTATGAGGGGAATGGATATGACATTGCAATTGCAAAAAGTCTGAAAACAGATGAGTGGCACGAAATTGAGATTGAGGTGGATGCAAGAGAGTTTTACAACTGTTTCAGGATATGGATAGACTGTGAATACAGGGGAGGGCATCCGTTTAAACGGGACACTTTTCATATTGACACTGTTACAATAGATGCATCCTCAGCCGGAACCGATATCTATATGGATAATTTTCTTGTGCAGGAGATAACAACAGACGGAAGCAGGCGTGAAAGCACTTATTCAGGGGGAAGCAGAAAAAGCATAACCACAATAAAAGACAACATCTATGGGGGGGAGAGCTGGCTTGTTGAGACAAGCGCAATAGCAGGGCAGGGGTGCACTGCATGCGCAGCAGGGGCTGAGGCAAAACAATATAAATATGATGACAGGTGGAACTTAAGGGAGCTTGTGGTTGGAGAAAAAAATGAAGAAAAAGGAGTTGACGGAACAAGTGCCAGGATGACCTATGATGACAGGGGGAACATGCTCACAAAAACCGAAAGCTCTGGAACAGAGCTTGAGAGAAGGATAAGGTGGACATATCATCAATACTTCAACAAACCTCTGATGGAAGTGAGAAAAAGTATTGAATTTTCATCAGATAATATGACAATAACATATTCATATGATAACAGGGGAAATATGCTTGCAAAAACAGTTGAAGGATACTCGAACAGCCGGCAATTCAGCCATACCACAAGATATACATACAACACAAGAGGCCAGATACTGGGAATTGATGGTCCGAGAACAGATGTAAATGATATTACAGCATATACCTGGCATCCTGACTATGGCTATCTTACGTCAGTTACCTATCCGAACGGAACGGTCAGTTATTCAGGTTATGACAGCAACCACAATGTGGGAACAATAATTGATCTTAACGGAAATACAACAACCTATACATATGATTATGCAGGGAGGGTAAAGACCATAACAGATGGAACAGCGGTTACAGAGTATTTTTATGACCCGGCTGGAAACATAACCAGGGTTGAGCTGCCTGAAGGAAATATTATAACTTATGAATATGACGCAGAATACCGGGTTACAAAAATAACAGATGACCCTGGAAACCGCATTGTTTACAGCTATGATAGTCTTGGAAACAAAATAAAGGAAAATTACTATGATGAAGGTAATATATTAAGAAAATACATTGACTATGAATATGACCTGTTTAACCGCCTCAATAAAATTATAAACCCTGACAACTCCTGTACTGCACTGACCTATGACAGATACGGAAACCGGATTAAAATTACTGACCCCCTGGGCATTGATACAGCTTATGAATATGACGATCTTAACAGGCTCACTAATGTCACTCAGGCTCAGGGCACAGCTGATGAGGCTGTAACGCATTATGATTATGATACCCGGGATAACCTGATACTGGTGAAAGACGCAGAAGGAAAAGAGACAACATACAAGTATAATGACATGGGCCTTCTGACAGAGGCTGTCAGCCCTGATAACAGCACAACCACATATACTTATGATTCTGCAGGAAACCTGATATCAAAGACAGATGCAAACGATATTACAGTAAATTATGAATATGACGCTCTGAACAGGCTTATTAGAATTGACTATCCTGATGATACGGATACTCTGTACACCTATGATGAAACAGATGTCACAAACGGAATTGGCAGGCTTACCACAATAACAGATTCATCAGGCACAACAAGGTACTGGTATGACGCCCGTGGGAACATAACAGAGCAGTACAGCACCATTAACAGTGAAACATATATTACCAGGTATCAGTACAACCTCAACAACCGGATAACAAAAATCATATACCCCGGCGGTCTGGAAGCTGTATACAGCATGGATTCAGCAGGTAATATCAGATCTGTTTCACTGGATACAGTGGAGATTGTTTCAGACATAACCCATGAGCCCTTTGGTAGCATTAAATCAATGCAATACTCACTTAACAGCATTGAGACAACAATAGACCGGGATAATCAGTACAGAATAAAGCAGATTCAGGCAGGAGCAATTATTGACAGAACCTGGACCCATGATTACAGCGGCAGCATAACAGCAATGAAGCAGAATGATCTGCTTCCCATGGCAAAAGCCTTCGCAGGCTCAGACACATACCAGTATGTTGCCGGAACAGACAGGATAAGTAATATAACAGGCAGGCAGAACTTTCAGTACAGCTATGATGCGCAAGGAAACATTATTTCAGACGGTGTCAGGATTTTTACCTGCAACCAGGCTGGCCGGCTGATTACAGTAGACAACGGAGTACAAACCCGGTTTGTTTATAATGCAAAAGGCCAGCGTGTAAAAAAGATTGCCCGGGCCACAGTAACAATATATCATTATGACCTGCGCGGAAATCTCATATCAGAAACAGATGATGCTGGAAACCTTATCGCAAACTATGTATATGTGGATCAGGAGCGCATTGCAAAGGTAGAGCCTGGCGGAACTGTATATTACTATCACAACAACCATCTGGGGACACCCCTTGCAATGACAGATGATCAGGCAAACATAGTATGGCAGGCATATTATACACCGTTCGGAGAAGCTGTTGTTGACGCATCATCAGCAGTTGTCAACAACTTTCGCTTCCCGGGTCAGTATTATGACAGGGAAACCGGGCTGCATTATAACTATTACAGGTACTATGATCCTTTTACAGGAAGGTATTTGAGGAAGGATCCCTTGAGCTTTTCTGAAATCCAATTAATAAAAAAATTTTCAGAGCAGAAACTGGAACATCTTTTAGAGGTGCCTGCAGCAGATAAAACAGATGTTTATCAGCAATATCTGAATTATTTATTTATCAATGACTTGTACCAGAGTCATTTACATGATCCCCGGTTGTCAGGATTATATTTTTATGCCTTAAACAATCCTGTTAATTTAACTGACAGGTATGGATTAAAATCAGGCGGAGTAATGATCTGTATCAGGCAGGCGCTTCAGAAAAATGTTGACCCATGTGAACTGGGAATAAGCTGTGCTAATGAAATGCTTAAGACTTTCGGAATAGGCCTTAAAATGCCAAGTGGGCCATGGGTGGTTTTATGGTGGGTTGTCAAAGATCTTGCGAATCCAAAACTTGCTGGTGGTAAAGGCGATATGATTGATGATTATATTGTTATTGATGATAACTATTATCTCTCAAAATAAAGGATTTTGATTTTAATTGTGAGTAAGTATGAGTTTAAAATTAAAAAAGTTTTACTATTACTATTGTTTTGTAGTACCTTGATATTAGTGAATATTATTTTTCATAGTTTGATAAAATATTTTATTATGGATTTAGATAACATAATTGAAAGCACAATAGTGTTTGTATTAAGTATACCCATTTTTTATTCTATGTTACCTTATGTTGTTGCGGGTTTTAAAAATTTAATAATATGTCTGTCTGTAACATGGTCTGCAATTATTTTAATCTGTGTTATGTTTCCATCGATTTTTGATTGAATAAAGCCGACAGCCTTTTGACATATCATTTTCTTGTTGACACCATATATGACGTCATTATAATTAAAGGTATAGAGATTCCTTCCCGATGTCAAAAAAAGAAAAGCTGTTAACCAAAATACTAAATGCTCCAAATGACGTAAGATATAACGAATTAATAAGATTAATGGAGTATTTTGGCTGTACTGTTAAAGAAACAATGGAAGGCTGTGCTTTTCTTCACTAATTAGTTAGTAAATAGGATTTATCCAAGAGTTGCTAAGCCCCATGGAAAAAGCAAAAAAGTTAAACAACCTTATGTTGATATGTGCCTTAATGCAATAGAAATACTTGAACAAATCCAAAAGGGAGAAAAAGAGTGAAAAGTTCAGAGTATTACAAGAATCTTAATTACAAAATGGTCATTTATTATGACCCTAAAGAAAAAATATATTTTGTTGAATTTCCAGAATTAGCAGGATGTATTACTGAAGGTGAAACTGAAATTAAAGCTTTGGAGCATGCACTTAAAGTCAAGGATGAATGGATTCAAATGGCTCTTGATGCAGGCTGGACAATTCCTGAACCTACCCATCCTTTGGAAACAAGTGGAAGAGTAACATTTAGACCACCGAAATCCATTCATAAAAAACTTTTAGAAAGAGCTGAAGAAGAAGGAGTAAGTCTTAACCAGTTAATTTTAACTTATGTATCTGAAGGTCTGGAAAGAGCAAATACAAAACAACATATTAAAGAAATTACCGAACAACAGGGAATTAAAATTATTCAAAGCGTAAAAGAAGAATTGGAATCTCTAAAATCAAAAGAACAACATTTTCAACGAAGTTTTTTTGATAGGCAATCATCACGAGGGATTGGATGGGGTTCTAACAAAGGAATGGATCACGATTTAATTAGACCCAAACAAGACACTACAGGAGGCTTTGAACCAAAGAAAGAAATGTTTTATCAGGGTACTAAGAGGTAAATATGAAAGATATAACAGATTTAACAGTAACTGAAGCAAGGTATTTTAAAATTGACATTATTCCCTTCAGATCATTAATAACAGTTTCAAATATTCAGTTTTTTTCATCATCATTTGCTTTTAATAATTCCGAACCAATTCTTGATGATAATAAAAATTATGTTGGTTTTAGATTGAAAACTGGCGAATTCAGATATAATAATAAAATATTTCCAATAAATTATTTACTCATTGAACCAGATGCAATTACTTTTGAAATTCAGTCGGATTCAGATATTGCTGAAATGTTTTACCAAAATATTTTTGAATTATTATCGAAAATAGACCCTTACGACCAGTTCAGAAAAAATGAGCCACTTTTTAAGGAAACTAAAACAACATGTGTCGCAACCCTGGCTTTTGATTTTAGTAATATTTTTTCAAAAAAGATGAATGACTTTATTGACAACAAGGCTTTAACATCTTTCACAACTGTTTCTAATAACATTGCAAACATAGAAATGATTCCCGCACAATTATCCTTTCATGTAAAATATGATATAAAGGATAAATCATTAAAGGATAATAATATTAGGGCCTTTACAAGGCAATTCATTTTTGAGCCAAGAGCAGGGGTTAGTTTAAAAGAGCAAAGATTTTTTACTTCAAGTCCAACTGATTCAAATACACATTTAAAATTGTTAACTCAATCAGAAAAAACATTCAAAAAAACAAAAAGGGATTAAAAAATCCTTGAAACTGGTAATCCCAATGCGGAAAGAAACAGATCCCGCTTTTAAACTGGCCGAATTCGACCAGTTTAAAAGCGATGCAGGCAGCAATTATTTTGTTTTGTCCCCCCAAAAGTGGTATTGATACCACCAGTGCTATTGGAATCACTTCAAAATCCGGCAAATATGGTGGAACTTTTACCCATCATTTTATTTATCCAGTCATATGAAAAAACTTATTACAAAAATTGTTTTTATTCATCTAAGTATTTCATGCCTGATCAATACACTGTTTGCAGGCTGTGATGATCTGGATAGCGATAATTCAACAGGGCTCTGGGAAATGAGTCCAAAGACACCTGTTATAAGTTCCGGAAATGTCGATTCACTGCTTGACTATGTTGCAGCATCTGATCCTCATGTAGTGCTGCGGGATGATACCTTTTTTCTCTACTATACATGTGCCGGTATCAGCGAGACCCTGCCGGACGAGGTTAGAACAAGGATCTGCCTTGCCACAAGCATTGACGGGATAACATTTGTTCGTTATCCTGACAATCCGGTTCTTGATCTGGCAGCAGCAGGGGCATGGGATTCATATAATGTGGAGACCGCATTTGTTTTAGATGATGGTGAGGATATAAAATTATACTACATGGGATATGATACAGAAGACGCAAAGGCCTGGCTCAACGGCAATGGTATAACGCTTGGGTCGATTGGTCTGGCAATCTCTGATGACGGCATTAATTTTACTCGCCAGGGCCCTGATCCTGTTCTTGAGCCATCTCCTGGTGAAGGTCCATGTCGATGCAATGTCTGGGATTCCTGGGCTGTTGAAGGACCATGGGTTCTGAGACAGCCTGACGGGACATACTGGATGTGGTATGGGGGAGCAGGAAGCACAGATCAAGGTGAGACTGAGATCAATGGTATTGGGCTGGCATTTTCCGGTGATGGTATAAAATGGTCCAGATATTTTAAGAATCCTGTTCTGGTCGGGGATCCTGGAGAATGGGATGAATACCATACAATTGACCCAAGCGTTCTGGTTCGCGATGGTATTTACAATTTATGGTACCATGGCGGAAACCAGAAGGGTAATAGCTGGTATGGCAATTTTCAGATCGGACACGCAACATCACCTGATGGAATCAGATGGACAAAGTCTCCTGAAAACCCCGTATTGCTGCATGGAGGGGAGGGGACATGGTCAAGTTTCGGTGTTATGGCACCATCCGTTATTGAGATTGAAAACAGATTGTATATGTATTTTCATGGGCTCGATGAATTTCCCGATTTAACAGTCTGGGCAATTGGACGCGCTGTTCCATTAACAGATTGACGGAAAGGAAATAGTATATAAGTTAATGTGGACCCCTGTATTCCCTGTGTCAGCGTCCATTACTCAGCCTGGACGCGGTGGTATTTAAAGCTTATGTTCATTGTTGCCGAACCGTATGCAATGGTTTTCTGGCCGGTGATTGCATCACGGCCCTGATCATCGACCCATGGAAACATGTATTCTTCCTCGTCAAAACCGATGTCATAGAGCTGGTCAATCATACAGCCCCCTTCTTCTGCCATGGACTCACCGTTAAACGTGTTCGTAAAAGTTACCCAGTTGTCTTCTCTTTCACTAAGATTGAGTGAAAGGCTGTTCACACCGAAATCGATTCTTATGGGATGTTCGGTATCATAGTATTCTTTTGAATAGGTGCCGGACCCGGTTCTTTGCTGGTTGATTTCAGGGCTAAACTCTGTTGCCTCAATATAGCTGGTTTCATTGTACTGGCATGAGAATTCTTCAGTGAGGATAAAAAAAGCGTTTTCCGCCTCATCAAAAAACAGGTCGTCCTGGCCCTCCATTGTGATATCATAAGACTTTTCAGTCCCGCCGCCATACAAACTGACGCGGAACCAGCCAGACCACAGAGCTCTTGCCGAACTGTTATCCGGTGGATCGCAACCGAACAAGAGCAGCCCGATAATTATTAAAGTAATAAAACTTTTCATACATCCTCCCGAATTTAATACGATTTACGATTTGGATTTACGGTGAACAGGTGCATATCAAAAACAAAGAGAAACAGTAATGCACCTGTTACACCTACGCTTTACGCCTCGGTTTACTTCAGCCAGCCCTGCAGGACATCAATAATTTTTTTAGCTTGATCCGGGCTTGAGATATTGAACTTGCTTTTGGGAATGTACTCGCCGTTTTTTTTCTGATAGCGACGGATTGTATACCGGTCAGGGCCAAACCCCTCCTTTTTCCGGTCCCATTGCTGGAATCTGAACAGAATAGTCGTCCATGCCCCCTTTGACAGTACGGACCGGTCCAGTTCCTTGACAACCACCACTCCGTCTTCCTCATAATTAATGCTTATATCATCAATCTCTGCAGCCATTCAGTTCTCCCTTCATTTCTTTTTTAGTTTTGTCCGGCTTTTTTTTATATCAGAAATACGCAATTTATTCTAACAGTCTTCTAATTAGCGCCTTCCGGAACAGATGATTCCTGAATCGGATTTCCCTCAATGAAGTCAACAATCAGCCCTGCTGTTTTCTCAGGGTATTCCTCCTGGGGAACATGACCGCACTCTGGTATCACCACCAGGGTTGAATTGGGAATTGCCCTTCTGAACTTATAGCCGAATTCAAGCGGTATCCATTTATCATCCCTTCCCCAAACAATAAGAGTTTTCTGTTTTATCTCCGGCAAACGCTTAACATACTTCTCTGCTTCGAAAGTGCTCAGAGATTTTGTAAATGCCATTTGGGCATCCAGCGCACCTTCTGCACGCAGCCTGTTGTAGTAAGCATCAACCATATTATCAGTTATTCTGTTTTTATTGTAGAAAAACCTCCCATAAATTTTTTTTGTTTTTTCACGGCTGAAAAACATTTTTACTAAAAACGATGAAAATGACAGCTGAAAAAATTTATTTTCCCTTACATGGTAACCACCGGCATCAATTAAAACCAGACGTTCGATCATTTCAGGATATTCAATGGCCATAAGGAAGCCGATACTACCGCCCAATGAGTTCCCTGCAAAGGTCACGTCTTTGAGGTTCATAACGTCCATCCAGTTTTTTACCTCTTTCATTAGTGTAATCGGGTCATATTTTGCTTTCCCTGGTTTGTCAGACCATCCAAATCCTTTCATGTCCAGAGCCAGTACATGATAGTCATTTTTTTTAAGGTATGGGAGCAGTTTTTTCCATGTGAATGTTGAAGAAGCAAAACCATGAAGAAGCACAACATCCTTTCCAGCCCCGGGAAATTCAAGATAGTGAAAATTAACATCTTCCCCACCTGTTTTTACAGTGATAAATTTGTCATTGGAAGTTCTGTTTAATATCTCACCAGGTGGAATATTCTTAATAAACAGTCCGCACCCGCTTGAAGTCAGAAGAATCAGCACACACATTATTACAATCACAACAATGTAAAGTCCTCTATTCTGCATCTTTCTTGTCCTCATTAAAAGCATCCCCTTTATTTTTATTAAATCAATAGGGTTTATTCTGCAAGTTAAAAAACAGGGGCTTGGGGGGACGTAGGTGAATAAGTGCATATCGAAAAAAGGAAAACAGTAATGCACCTATTCACCTACGTTATATATTAAAGTACCTGCTGGCTATACCCCCACAGGTAACACAGAAAAAAATAAATTAATAGACTACCAAAAAAAGAAACCTCCTGCTAATAAGATAGTAACACCAATTACTAACCCAAT
>JAJRXD010000086.1 GCA_024276465.1 Deltaproteobacteria bacterium | reverse complement strand
GCATTCCATAAATATTCACCGTCATAAGCAAGCCCTGCAGGGTATTCTCCTGGCGCATCAAAGGAGTCTATGATATTTCCTTCAGTATCCAGTTTGTATATTTTGCGAATTAAAGCATCTGCATTCCATAGATATGTTCCGTCATAGGTAAGACCAGTAGAACCATTTCCGGGAGGCTCAAAAGAATCAACCACGTTTCCTGTGGTATCCATTTTATATATTTTGCCAAAATAGCCGGCATTCCATAAATATTCACCATCATAAGCAAGACCTGTAGGGTTTTCTCCGGGAGAATCAAATGAATCTATAACCTCTGCCAGAATATTTCTATTGATTGAAGCTGACACGAAACTGAATAATAGAAATATAATAAATGTTTTTTTTATCATGGTTTAAATCCTGGGATTGGGATTTGTGTATTGACAGCATATCGGGAAATTTGTCTGAAATCTTTAAAACAGATTCCTGAGTGTTGCAGTTGGTTCATCTTTAAATAGCCCAATATGCACTGCTAATTCAATAGGGGAAACATCCTATTTGTCTGGGGAAAATTCCCGGGCTGTGCTTTTATGGAATAAATCAGAACGCAGGCTAAAGCCTGTGGCTATCAACTGCTGAATTATCAAATACAGGTAGCCGCAGATCAAAGATCCCGGGCTCTGTCCCGGGGCTTCAGTCTGCGTGGTTAGAAGCTCTGCATACTGTCATTTCGAGCTAAGGGAGAAATCTTTCTGCTTAGCATAAAGCTAATCAATCGCGCGTAAACGCGCTCCTGCAGTGATAAAGAAGATAAAAATGTTGCTGTGGTTTATGTTCGCCCCGAAATAAATTCGGGACGGCTACCAAAAACAGCATAAACAAAATAATTTAACACGATGTGCTGAAATGGTATGTCGTATTGGTAAAGAGTAATATGTTTGCAGTCATGGAAAGAGGTACAAGGAGGTGGGGCTTGATTAGTACGTTCCTGTCGGAAAACAAGAGAAGGTGAAATTATTTACGTGCGGGAAGCGTAAAAATAAAAGTGACCCCTTTTTCTGCATTTTGCTCAACACGAATGCTGCCTCCAAGTGCTTCTGTAATTCTTTTGCATATCTGGAGGCCAAGGCCGCTGCCGCGGTCTGATCCTGAGCGTGAATTGTCAACCTGGTAAAAACGCTTGAAAATGTTTTGCATTTCATCTGCGGGGATACCTGTGCCAGAATCCTTTACACGAAAATCAACAGTATTATTTTGCTTTTGCAGGGATAGAACAACTGAATTTCCATCAGGTGTAAATTTAATGGCATTATCGATAAGGTTGCTCATAAGCTGCTGCAGCCTTGTTTTATCTGTATGGGCAACAATTTCGTCACACCTTTGAATTGTAAAATCAATATGTTTTTCCTGAGCAATCGGGAGAAAAAACGAATACAGATCACGCAGCAGCCCGGATAGATTTACAGATGTTATTTCCATCGACACCTTTTTAGAGTCAAAGCGCGATATTAAAAAAAGATCACTGGTTATTTTTGCAAGACCATTAATTCTTTCAAGGCAGATGCTTGTTGCCTTCCTGTATTCCTGGATGGTCCTTTCCGCTGACAGCATCAGCTCCATTTCACCCTGGATAGCAAAAATAGGATTGCGCAGTTCATGAGCAACATCCGAGGTGAACTGCATAACCTCTTCAAATGATTTTTCAAGGCGATAAAGCATTGAGTTGATGGTTTCAGTAAGATCTTTTACTTCGCTTTTTGTGGAAGGAACAGGCAGCCGTTCACTCAGATTGCTTGATGTTATCCTTTTTGTTATTTTGTTCATTTTTCTTATGATCTCAAAGGGCTTTCGTGATGCAAACAAGCCGAATGCAATGCTGAGCACAAAAACAACAGGCATGGTCCTGAGGATATTAGTAAACATGTTATTATAAATTTTATTTGTCCTGCTTGTAGGTGTAATCAGCTGGAGGATATAAGTGTCTGCTCCGTTCAGTCTGATTTTTTTCTGGTAGCATCTGAATGGAGATCTGCCGGGAACCTTAAAACTGTAGTAATGTTTTTCTTCAGGTGTAACAGGGGGAAATAAGAGATTTTTAAAGTGTTTTTTGCTAATGGCAGTACTGCTGGTATACAGTGCTGCTTCGGACATATCCATTACCCTGAAATATATGGGATAGTGCTTGCGTTTTGCAGTGTCCTCCTCGAAAATTGAACAGGCGTGAAAAAAATCACCTTCAGTTTTAATTTCCTGGATAAGTTCCAGGGCCTCATCATGCAAAACATAGTCAATCTGTTTGATAAAACTGTGATGAAGCCTGTATAAAAAAAAGGAGGAAAACAGGACAAACAGGAATAAAAGGATTAGAGTATAATAGATTGTAAGTCTGACATCAAGCCTGTCAAAAAAATTATTTTTCAGCCTTAATAACATAGCCAACACCCTTAATGGTTTTAATCAGTTTTGTTTTAAACCCCCTGTCTATTTTTGATCGCAGTTTGTTAATGTGCACATCTATTATATTGCTTGACGTGTCGAAGTTATATCCCCACACACTTTCCAGTATCATGGTTCTGGTCAGTATCTGTCCCGCGTTACGGACAAGATATTCAAGCAGGGCAAATTCTTTTCCCGAGAGCTCAATTGTTTTGTTCTGCCTTTGGGCTGTTCGATTTGCCAGGTTTAAAGACAAATCCCCGGCTTCTATGTTTGATGTCTGCTGCTCTGCTGACCCCCTTCTCAGCACTGCTTTAACCCTTGCGAGAAGCTCTGCAAATGCAAACGGTTTTACCAGATAATCATCTGCCCCGATTTCAAGTCCGTGTACAATATCATCCTTTTCACCTTTTGCTGTAAGAAAAATAGTGGGGGTTGATATTGCTTTTCTCCTTACCCCCTTTAATACTTCAAAACCATTGATTTCCGGGAGCATTACATCAAGAATTATCAGGTCATAAGCTTGAGAGGTCGCAAGATATAAGCCTTCTTCTCCATCAAAGGCAGCATCAACAGTAAATCCTTTTTCTTCAAGACCTTTTTTAATGAAGCGGGTAACACCCCTGTCATCTTCTACAATAAGAATACGCATTGTATTTTCTTCCTTCAGATGAAATGTTTATTGTCTATTGTATAAAAGAACATATCCCCTCCAGGATCTGTGTTCCGAATAATCAGATGTCAGTTTAATTTTCCAGGGCAAAGGCTGAAGCTTCTTCAGGTTTCTTTTTGACATGACAACATAACGGGTCTCGTCTGAGGACATGAATTTTTCCAGTTTACTCCGGTCTTTGAGCGTTACAATTGGTCTTGAAGCATAAAAAGTAAATGCATAATTTTCATAGGGGCAGTAAAATCCAAGCGGTATTGCATTATCAATAATATTTGAAGTGTGCAGGTAAAACCCTTTCCCTGAGTCTTCTGAATTCCGTATGGGAACGGTATAGGTAAAATAGATGTAATGAGACATTAGCATAAGGATTATAATGCAGGTAAAAGAAATTTTTTCTATTGAAATGTGCCTGAATACTGCTTTTGCACATACCACAGCCATCAGGCCTGTGCCTGCAAAAAGCAGAAAAGGCGCTGCCTTTGGAAAGTGCATTTCAGGGAAATTTAATGCAAACGTATTATCAATTGCGCATGCCACTCCAGTAAACAATGCTCCTGCAGCAAACAAACCTTTTTTGCAGATTGACTGTTTGTCTTTAACTTTTGTTTTTACCTTCTCCCAGAATGCCTGCCACGTTGAACCTATAAGCAGTGCGACTGCCGGTGTTACAGGATACAGATAATAGTCCCGTTTCGACTTTGAAAGCGACAGGAAAATGATATTGCCAAAAATCCAGATGAGCAGGAACATATTATTCCTTTTCCATGAAATCAGTTTTTTTGAATAGATAAGAACTATTGAAAAAGGCAGAAAAAATATCCACGGAAAAAGTGTTGAATCAAGTTGAGTAAAGTAATAATAAAGAGGCTCTCTGTGCGCAAAGCCGGTTATTGTTCTACCGATTGTCTCTTCGAAAACCAGGACCAGATACTGCGGGTAATACTTGAGAACGGCAATTGGCCATGGAAGCGTTACAGCTAAAAAAAAGATTATGCCGAAAAGAAACGGTTTCCGGATAAGAAGCTTTTTCTCTTTATGGATCCATAGATACCCTGTAATAGGAATCAACGGAAATGTCAGTGCAAACGGCCCTTTTGTAATCATTCCCAAACCCATCATCAGCCAGCAGAGTGAAAACCATGCTGTTGCCCTTGGCCGGTCGTTGTAGCCTTTAAAGAAGAAAAATATTGACCCAATAACAAAAAATGTGAGCATTGATTCCATTTCTGCATAACGAGCCTCATGCATAAAAAAATTTGCAGTCATAAGAGCAAAAGCAGAAATAAAACCGGCTTTTCTGTTAAAAAAAAGGTTGCCCAGCAAAAAAGTAAGCACTATCGTGCCTACACCTGCAACAGCTGAAGGAACCCGTGCTGTAAACTCTGTTACGCCTGTTTTAAGAGATAAAAGTGCTACTGACCAGTAATACAGGGGGGGCTTGGTAAGGGTTGTTTTTCCTTCAAGTGTAGGAATAAGCCAGTTGCCGGTTTCAACCATTTCCTGTGCAATCCTGGCTCTGCGTGATTCCTTCCTGAGGTGATAAAAATTGGGTTCGCCAAGCCTGTAGAACAGAGTCCAGAAAGAGAGGAGTATCAAAACCGTAAAAATAAAATAGTTTTTTTTTGACATTTTTTACCTGTGGGCAGTCCCTATAAAAAGAAGTTATCGTCTTGAACCTCTTTAATATCATCAACGTTTCCGGCTGATTCTATAAAGTTTTCCACCCACCAGTTTGCATGGTGATAAAAGCATGCAACAACACTGCACTCTTTTTCCGCATCAAAGGTGTTAAGGCTTTTGGTCACGTTTTTCAGGGTTTCATTAAATCTGTTTTTATCAGTATATCCGTCATGTTCTGCGATTTTTGCCTCCTTTAGACCCCTGAAAGCCGGACAGTGAAAAATTCAGTCAGGAGTAACAACAGTGTTGAAAAACTGCATGTGGCATGTTTCTGGCTGCTTTTTCAGTTCATGTACTTTATTGTTCAGCAGTGCCTGCAAATTGACACTTTCCAGGATTTTTACATTACCGTCTGTAACTCTGTTTGCTTTTTCCAGGCTGGTCTTAATGTTTTCTATAATAGTTGTTTCATATTCTTTTTTCATGTTGTTAAAAATGGATTCCCTTTTGGAATCCCCAAGCCTCAGAAGGCATGGTTTAAAGGAAATATAATCAAATTCGTATTGCCCTGCCAGTCCCACTGCTTCAGACATCTCGGAAACATTCTGGCAAAGTTTATCTCCATTAATATACATGCCATCCCACACAATGACAAAAGAATACCCCAGTGAAAAAACCGGGTTAATGCTTTTTAGTTCCCGTGCACTGTTCAGTATGGCCCGGAGGGTAATATTGGTTTTTGGTATGTGCGATTTGGCAAATGTATCCTGATTAGCAGCATCTATGGAAATTCTAAGCCAGTCTTTTTTTTCTAACAAGCCTGCTATGTTTTTAAGTTTATCAGGGTTTGTCCCGTTTGTTACAATACCCAGCTGAAGACCTTTTTTTTTGACATGGCTCACGATTTTTTCAAAGTTTTTGTGAAGGGTTGGCTCGCCTCCCCCTAAAAGAATAACAGACAACAGGCCAAGCTGATGTAAAGTATCTATGGTTCGGAGGATGGCTTCAGTGTCAAGTTGTTTGCCGGTATTAATAATTTTTGAATCCACACAGTGGGGACAGGAAAAATTGCATGCTGATGTAATGTCCAGATTTATGGAAACAGGGCCGTACTTTGGCAGAGTATAAGGGTTATGGCTGTTTTGCCGGAATGAAATATATTCCCTTAATCTGTCTATGATCGATCCCTGTCTCAGTTTTGCGCTGAAATCATGTTCTTTTTGCTTTAACTTCTCCATTTTTTTACTGATTCAGTATACCCTTATTGTCTCCCGCGGGGTATAGCACAGCATTTTTTCAGGAGATTTTTGAGTTTTTTTGTTTTATCTTCTGCCTGAACCTGAATAACAGGCAGTTGTGCTGTGGCAGATGTACAAAAAACAATTAATGTATATTTTTATAATTTACTGTCTTAGCCATAATTAATTCCCGGCGTGCTCAATATCCTGTAAAGAAACACTGTTATCCCTGTTTTTTTTTCTTATAAGAACAAGGTTTCTGAAATATATAACAGCACCGCAACTCTGTCCTAAAATAAATACCGGATCTTTTCTGTGGATTGCATAGACTAACAGTATCATCCCTCCTGCCAGGCTGAAATACCAGAATGCAATGGGGATTGTGCTTTCACCTCTTTTTTCAGACACTATCCACTGTATAAAAAATCTCATAAAAAAAGCAGCCTGACCTAAAAATCCAATAATGAGCCATAAATCCCAGTTCATTTTTTTTTGTCCTTTATTTCATAGTTAAGGGTGCGTTTTTTCATCCAGCATACAGCAAGCAGATCAACAAACGACCGGATGATCCTGTTTCGTATATTGTATTTTGCTGTGCCATATTTCCTCGGACGGTGATTAACAATTATTTCAATAACTCTGCCGCCTTCCATCTTGACAAGGGTTGGAAAAAAGCGATGCATACCGTTGTATAGCTTGAGCTTTTTCACATATTCTTTTTTAAAAACTTTCAGGGAGCATCCGACATCATGTATATCTTCCCTGCTCAGAGTGTTTCGTATTGAGTTTGCAATAATTGACGAAAGTGTCCTGATAAAGGTGTCATTGCGCTTATTCCGCCACCCGCATACAAGGTCATATGAGCCTAAACTTTCAAGCAGTTCAGGGATGTCACCAGGATCATTCTGCATATCAGCATCCATGGTGATTATGATATCTCCGCGGGCTGTCTTAAACCCTGCATCAAACGCTGCTGTCTGCCCGAAGTTTTTTTTGAATGTGACAACCTGTACCCGTGGCATTTTTTCTCTTATGCCATTCAGTATCTCAGGGCTTTTATCCGTTGATCCGTCATCAACAAAAATAATTTCCCAGCTTTTTTCCAGAGAGTCCAGTACCGACACAAGCTCCTGTGTGAGGGGAAGAAGATTTTCCTCCTCGTTAAAAACAGGGATAACAACTGACAGATACGGAATACCATTCATGACAACCCCTTGTATCTTAGAAACAGGGCAGAGCATATGGAAAGAACAATCAGCAGGAAATACTGTTCCCGGTTTTCCTGCCAGAGTATACTGAAGCGCCACTTTTTTTTACCGGCATCCGGATAGGGCTTTAGCCTGGGAATAAGGCTTCTGGTATAATCAGCATATCTCACATAAGAATTCCCGAACAGGTCCTCAAGCCAGGACATCTCTTTTTTGTATTTTCGCGGAAGATAATTAAGAAAGAATATTCCAAGAGCAACAGGCATTATTATCAGGCTGTACCCCCAGCTCATTATGCAGAACCCGATAATCAAAAAAAACCTTCCCAAATACAATGGGTCCCTTACGTACGCGTATGGCCCCGAGGTTGTAAGCTCCTGTTTTCTGAGAAGGTGTCCCGAAGCCCATAACCTTATTGCCTCCCCTAAAGAGACAAAAAATCCGCCAACCATTATAGAGGCTATAGTAGGCTTTGCCAGAAGTATCATAAGAGCAATGCCTGCTAAAAGGCAGACAGTTTTTTTATGGCGTTTTTTCATTGGTTAGTCCTTAAATAAATGGTTGTATTATCAAAAACAAACCACAGAGCGCACAGAGTGTTTTTCTGAGGATTTTGCGGCCTCCTTTTTTTAAAATTTTTAGCAGCACTTAAATGGTTGAAAAACTGGAGACCTTTGTAAAATTTACTTAGACCATCAAATACTGAAACAGATTAATCTGCAAGTGTAAGATGGTCGGAAAATCAAGCACCCAAAAACATTCACAACATATACTTGTACTACAGATTAACAGAGCTGCAAAATTAATTTTTTTTAATGTAAATCCAGATGAAGTATCAGAAAGTCAAAAAAAGGCAACAAAGTAAAAGCTCTGGATACAATGCACACAAACTCTCAAGGAATCAAGCTGTTGACCAGACTCTAACAGTTGTATTGCTTTTTAGCGTGATTAATTCAGGATGGAAATGATCAGGGAAGAAGAAAAAATGATCAGGCGGAAGCAACAAAATGAGAAAGCCCGCAAAATTTTATTTATCTCCGGCTGTTAACTGTAAAGGCCACTCTGCTGCCTTAGCCTGTCTGTAATCTGTCCCTGCCCCGGCTTTGAGGTGAAATCATATTTTTTTTAACTTCTCCATAAATACTGTTTAACAGAAGCATGTTATTTATTATATGAGCTTTTCCTATCAGTGGTTCACGCTGTTTGCTTACGGCTGAAATAAAATCCAGTACTGATGACTGAAGGGGATCAGCTGTTTGAATAACCGTGTTTCCACTCCTGAATGAGATGGTATAACTCTCCATGTCTATTTCACGTTTTATTACTTTATCGTTAAATCCGAATGATAATTCCCGTGGCTGATCCTCCTGTCGTACAAGATAAAAGAGGACTTCACAAGTGCTTCTTTGAGCCTTGTAGGTAAATGTTATATTAATTGTCTCTCTGTGAGATTCAATCTGCAGGTTGTTGATTTGGCCCATGCCAAGACCACAATATAAGATACTCAACGCATGAGGAACAGCCTCAGCAATCATATCTGTCTTTTCAGTCATGGGGGACAGCCTGATATAAAACTTTTTTATGGCAGATCTGTGGACAGGACCGCAGAGCTTTATGTAGCTGGAAAGGACAAACGGCCACTGGGAATTCATTGCTATTGTAAGATTTTTTTTTTCGGCCTTCATGAAAACATTTTTGAGCAGGTTTGTTGCATCCCTGCATGAAGGAGCGATAAAAGGCTTCTCGCAGAAAACATTTACCCCTGCCTCAATGCATTGTATGAGATAATCATAATGAGTCTCCATGGGAGAAGATATGACCACGGTGTCTGGCTTTTCATGCTTAATTATCGATGCCAGGTCTGTATAGGCAATGGCATTTATGTCATACTTCTGCAATTCTGCAGCTGCAATACGGGATGATTTTCTGGTAGTGCCTAATACAGCTGCAATGGTTGCCCCGGCTTGCCGGAAGTATTTTGCCGTATATCTGCCTATACCATTTCTGTTCCTGCCTGCACCGATCACGGCCACTTTCATGGTTTTTCTCTTTCATAGCAGGTATGTTACATGCAAACTTGATGAAGTTGTCAATCTTTAAAAACAGCTCCAGTGCTTGCAGAAGTTACCAGCTTTGAATATCTGTAAGCATAACCTTTTTTAATTTTTGGTTCCAGCGGTTTCCATTTCTCTTTTCTTTTTGCAATTTCCCTGTCATCAACCTTCAGCGAGATTCTTTTTCCAGGGATATCAATTTCAATTGTATCTCCATCCTCAACCAGTGCTATTGTTCCGCCTTCTGCAGCTTCAGGAGAAATATGGCCAATGGCAGCCCCCCTTGTCCCACCGCTGAAACGGCCGTCTGTTATAAGAGCAACTTCCCTGTCAAGGCCCATTCCTGCTATTGCTGATGTTGGGGTGAGCATCTCACGCATACCCGGACCTCCTTTGGGACCTTCATAGCGAATTACGACCACATCCCCGTGTTTAATGTTTTTATCAAGAATAGCCTCTACTGCAGCCTCTTCTGAATTAAAAACCCTGGCAGTACCCCTGCTTTTAAGCATCTCCGGTGCAACTGCAGACTGTTTGACCACACATCCATCAGGGGCAAGGTTACCCTTGAGAATGGCGATGCCTCCTTCACTATGATAAGGGTTGTCAACAGGCCTGATGATCCCATAATTGAGAACCCCCACACCCTTTAAACTCTCCCTGACTGGTTTGCAGGTGACACTCAGACAGTTTTCATCTATAAGGTCTTTTTTTGAAAGTTCTTTCATGACAGCCATTATGCCGCCGGCAGAATGCAGATCCTCAATGTGGTTTGGTCCAGCAGGACTAAGTGAACAAAGATGCGGTGCTTTTCTGCTTATCTCATTGAAAATGTCAAGGTTTAAATCTATTTCTGCTTCATGTGCAATTGCAGGAACATGAAGCACGGTATTTGTTGAGCAGCCAAGGGCCATGTCAACGGCAAGTGCATTCCTGAAAGCTTCCATGGTTGCAATATCCCTGGGCCTGACATCATTTTTTACAAGCTCCATTATCTGCATGCCGGTTTTTTTGGCAAGACGTTTGCGGGCTGCATGAACAGCAGGGATAGTGCCGTTTCCGGGAAGACCAAGGCCAAGCGCTTCGGTTAAACAGTTCATTGAGTTTGCGGTAAACATGCCTGAACATGAACCGCATCCGGGACAAGCATTGTCTTCAAGTTCTTTCAGTTGATTCTCGGTTATTTTGCCTGACTTGACCGCTCCCACGCCCTCAAAAACTGTAATAAGGTCAATCTTTTTTTCTTCTGCTCTACCGCTCATCATGGGTCCGCCGCTGACCACAATTGCAGGTATATTCAGCCTGAGAGCAGCCATGAGCATTCCGGGAATTATTTTGTCACAATTGGGTATCAGCACAAGGCCGTCAAATGGATGGGCAATTGACATTACCTCTACCGAGTCTGCTATCAGCTCACGGCTCGCAAGAGAATATTTCATGCCCTCATGATTCATTGCTATTCCGTCACATACTCCTATGGTGGGAAATTCAACAGGGGTTCCTCCTGCCATCCTTATTCCTGCTTTGACAGCATCTGCTATGATGTCAAGATGAATATGTCCGGGAATTATTTCGTTGGCTGAATTTACAACCCCTATGATAGGCTTTTCAATTTCCTCATCAGTATAGCCCATTGACTTGAAAAGAGAGCGGTGCGGAGCCTTTTCAATTCCCTTTTTCATTTTGTCACTTCTCATTTTTTCCTCCGAACGTTAGTTGGGTTAGCCTGAATTGAAGAATCAGCTGCTGCGGACAGCATAACAGCAGTAATTTTTCATTAAAGTTGATGGCAAAGTAAAAAGTCCAACTTTCCCGGAAAACGGGACATCCTTTCCCGACATTAATCGGGATACAGTGAGTACGCCTCATTCCTGGAGGATTTGCGCGCCTTGAATTTGAAGCTTTTTACTTTGCCATCGAATTTTCACTTTTTACGACTTTATCAAGTTATCACTCTCCGAAAAATAATAAACTGTTCAATTCAGGGCTGAATAAGATATAATGACTCTATCCGAAAAGATGGTTTTTTTCAACAAAAATTGCGATTGAACAGAAGTTTCAAAAACCTGAGTTAAACGATTTTGCAGATAAAGGCAATGAAAATGCTTCTTCAGGCAGGGATATTTTTATTATTAGTTTACTCTGTCCTTGTTGGTGTGATTTACTTTAAGCAGGACAGCATGATTTATTTACCCCGGAAAGAGATGCTGCAGACGCCTGATGAAACAGGTCTTGAATATGAAGAGATAAGTTTTATGACAAAAGATGGAATTAGAATTTCAGGATGGTATATCGAGGCGGAAAATGAAAAAGGCGTGCTTCTTTTCTGTCATGGCAATGCCGGGAATATTTCCTACAGACTGGACTCAATAAGGATTTTTAACAGTCTTAATGTGAGTGTTTTTATTTTTGACTACAGAGGTTACGGTAATAGCCATGGCAAGCCATCTGAACATGGAACATATCTTGATGCTGATGCTGCGTGGGATTACCTTATTAATGTCATGCGCAAATCCCCTGAAACCATTGTAGTGTTCGGACGTTCATTAGGAGGGGCAGTTGCTGCAGAGATTGCATTGAGGAAAAGCCCGGCGGGTCTGATTCTGGAGTCAGGCTTTACATCTGTTCCTGATTTTGGAAGGAAGCTGTATCCATGGCTTCCGGTAAAGCTTATCCTGAAGTATAAATATTCAACAGCAGAAAAGATAGGGAGAATTAAGTGTCCCAAGCTGATTATTCACAGTTCTGAAGATGATATTGTGCCGGTTGAGCATGGCAGGAAGCTTTATGAGAAGGCTTGTCAGCCAAAAGAGTTTTTGGAAATCAGAGGCGGACATAATGACGGATTTCTCGTTTCAGGAATAACATATACAGAGGGGCTGAGGAAATTTTTCGAGAAACTGCCGGAATCAGATGGGAATTAGCGGAATGGTTTCGAATTTCCCATTCAGTATGCCGGCAGTATCTGAAGCACTCAGCCCCATCCACTGTTCTAACAAAGAGGAATATATCTGACGGAAATCAACAGCATGTTTCATGTTTCCTGAATCATCCAGATCCTTCAAGCTGGGCTGACTGCCATAAAATCCGCCTGAAACCGGGGCTCCAAACAGCATGAGAGGAGCTGCTGTGCCATGATCTGTCCCCGAACCGTTATTTTGTACCCGGCGGCCGAATTCAGACGTTGTTGCCAGCACCACACGCTTTTCAATGCCCATCTCTTCAATATCATCCAGGAAAGCAGCTACAGAGTCTGATACAGTGCGCAGCAGCCGAGGATGATCCTGAAGCTGATTGGCGTGAGTATCAAAGCCGTCAATTGCCACAGAATATACCTGAGTGGACAGTCCTCCGGCTATCAGGCGGGCTATCAAAGCCAGTTCCAGTGATAAATCTGACGGGGGATATTCCCTGCTGTTTTCAGCCTGATTGTATGAGCCGTAAATTTTTTCAGCATACTGTGCTGACTGGTTGGAGAGTTCCCGCGTGAAAAGCAGTTCCCTGCCGGCATTAGTGTCCTGAGCCTCTGTCTCGGAGAGGTTTACCAGACCCTGAGTGATTTCATAAAGGGTGTCAGGATCAGTAACTGCCATGCCCATAAGAGACAGGTCACCTTTCATTAAAAGGGTGCTGGAGCCCTTTACTTCTATCCCTGGAGGGTCAGATGGTCTTTCATCCTGAAAATCCGGATAGCAGTACTCCAGATACCTGCCCAGCCATCCTGATGAAATTGTCTGAACAGTGGTTGCGCCCCGCCATATGTCTGTTGAGCGGAAATGTGAGAGATTATGCCCGGAATAACCTGTACCATTAACAATGGCTATTTTTCCAGCTTCCCATGGCTTGATCAAAGCTTCCATTTCCGGGTGCAATCCAAAAGAATCGGAGATTGGCAGTATTGAATTTTGAGACACGGCAAGCGCGCCCCTTGCATTGTAATATTCAGGGTCTGTAAAAGGTATTACAGTATTAAGACCGTCATTACCCCCAAGAAGCTCCAGGATTACAAGAACATTATCCATGCCTGTACTGGATGAATCAGCCATGACACCAGGAGTGTATTTGATAAGTGGTGACAATGTAACTGCCCCGCATATTTTTAAAAAAGTACGCCTTCTCATAGTTGTGACCTCTGAGAGGATAATCTTGTTTTGTACTGGTTTATCTTTTTTTAATCGCTTGATTCATTTTTCTTACTCGTAGTGACTGAACGGAAACCCTGTTTTTTGTTAGCGCGGCGTATGTAGGAGCCAGCGAAAGCCGCGAAAAACAGACCTGTTGCTGCGTAATATCGCGCCTGAAGGCGCTCCTACAGAAAATTATTGATCAGATTTTAACCTGAATCAG
>JAJRXD010000085.1 GCA_024276465.1 Deltaproteobacteria bacterium | reverse complement strand
CCCTGTAACGTTTTCTATCATGATCGGATGATGCGTCAAGATAATGCATATAGTTATCCAGAGGGAATTTTACATCCATATTGATCTTCACGTGGTTAGGCATGAGAAACGTAAAATCAGGCCTCCCTGCCAAACCTTCGAGGGTTTTCTGCTTAATGTAATTGATCCCCTCAACCATCCCCGTCAGACTGATAATGTCCTCTGCCATGCGCTCTCCCCATTCACCTCTTTTTTTGAAGCTTGCAAGCGCCTGCTTGAGATGTTCGGTGGTGTCTCTGAGCTTTAATGTTACATCTTCATGCTTTTTGATGAGCGTAGAGACTTCAATGTTTCCCTTGCCCACAGATTCAATCTTCTGTTTGACGTCCGAAAGGGTCCTGTCCATCTCCTTCAGACTTTTGTCGATGAGGTCTTTCTTTCCCTCAAGCTCTTTTGTCCCTTCAACGGTCTGGGATTTCAGGGCCTTCTCTGCAAGCTTCAGAAACTCTGCGGAATTCTTTGAGAGGGCATCCAGGGAAATGGTGCTGAACTTGTCCAGCAGGTCCTTTTCCATGGTATGCAGGTTCTTTTCAGCCTCAAAATATTTTGCTTCAAGCGCTGCCTTGCTTTGAGACTCGTTTCTGAGATCGTCCCGGGTACTGCCCAGCTCATCAGTTTTCTGTTCAAGCTGCTGCCGCAGCTCGGTAATTACCGCCTCGGCGCTCCTTGCCATCCCCTCCGCCTGTGCGAATTTTCTTGAGAAGACAATATATACAATAAGGCCGGAAAATACCCCCCCCAGTACAAATCCCAAAACAAGCAATATAAAGTCTGTATTCATATTATTCCTACCATTTACTCAGGCTGTATTTCCCCCTGAATCAGCCTTGATAATACTGTATATATGATGAAGCAAACAATTCAGACATTCCGGAAGGCTACAATCGTTTATATACCCACACCCGGCCGTTGTTCCGGACCTCTTCCGTCCTCCTGACAAGACGCTTTTTGTGCAGATTCAGCAACCGGGTCCCGCTCGTATTTGCCTCGAGCTCCATGGTTTCCGAAAGGTCTTTAGCGGTTATATTATCTTTTATCATGATAAGCTGCAATGTTTCCTTCAGGTAATTATTCAGGTCTCCCATGAGAATTTTCTCCCCGGTCCTCACCTCCGCGATTACCGCCAGTTCCTTTCTCTCCAGGGCTACCTCGATGTTTTCCCGCTGATTATCATTAAGGCCGGAAAGAACAATGTACCTGTCACCATACTCGCCGCCAAGGAGTCGTGATATAAGCTTGGCTATAATTTCATCGGCACACGAATAGTCGATAATCCCGATATTCGAAAAATCAAGGGCTATGATCTCATGGTCATTTGCGTTTTCAATCTCCCGCTCGATCCGCTCCCGCATGATCTGGCCTGACCTCCGGGTCACAAGATCACTCGATCCGTTTTTCAGTTCTTCCTTAAGGAGTTTATACAGATTGTATACAGCCATATGCCATACCCCTCCGACTCATGTCCCGGTGATTGACTCTGATATAGAGCATTGAAATTAAAAAGATGAAAATATAATGCAAGTGCTGTTAACGCCCTGATAAAGTACTTTTCATTTTTCTGTTAAAACCAGCTTCTCCATTGACACCTCCGGCGGCCGTCCCGCGCTGCACACCGACAGCGAAGTTCTTTCTTACCGTGTCCATTCTCCTGCCGTTCATGTCCATTGATTCCCGGTTTGATTCCATCTTTTTAGTGAATGTTTTTCTTGCCGGCATTGCCTGCCTCCCTGCAATTTTTTTCATTAGTAATCTTTATGAATAAAAACAATGATACGAAACAGCATTAAAAATCAAGCCGGTCTTCTTATGTATAGAACGACTCCCACTCGTCTTTAAACTCAATGTATGCTGAACACTTGAGCATATTTCTGCATTCAGGGCAAAAGAAATTACATTCTTCATCAATGCAGGTAAAATCGAATTCAGCGAATACATCTTTAAACCTGTCCGGTTCCAGATCAGATCCTCTGAACAAGTCTCTGTAATAAGCCATTCGCACCCCTTCTTATGATTTAATTCAATTGATTCAATTGAATCATAATTATGACAGATTGTCAAGGGAAAAATGTGAGGTAAAATAACCATTCAGTTACAGGTAATAATAGCAGGAAACAAAAGATAAAATATTTAAAATAAAAAATCAAAATTATGGAAGGGGTTTTATAATATAAATAATTCTCCTTAATTTTGATCTTTGGTCTTTGATTTTTACATTTCCATGCCCGGATAATACCTGTAAATGAATGGTTACGAGATAAAAATGGCAGACAGCTTTCGGACTATCAGGCCTCAAGCATCCTCTGCCGGACAGACGTAAGATACTGCAGATAGACAACAAATCCCCTGTAAAGCTTGGCATTATCATTCTCAAGGCTTTTGAGCAGGGGGGTGCAGAAAAAGTGGGTGCACCTGAACGGCCTCTCCCATCTTGCGCGCGAGCATCCGGATCCATCAAGATACCTGCATGGATCATCATCTCCCCCTTCATGCGGTCGTTGCTCGGTTACTGCAACCAGCGCCCTCATAAAGATCATATCGTTATTATCATACTTGCCATGTTTGTCGATACAGCACACATTTTCACAGTCAGGGCATACAAGGGCAGTATGTTTCTCGATAAAAGGAGAGACAGCACTGAATGCCGCCACAAGATCATCCGCGAGCTCCCCGCGGGCAGCAACTGCATTCCATGATGATGTTTTCTTATCCATCAGTTTCTCACTTCTTACTTTTTAATTCCCGCTTTTTACTTCTGTTTTCTCTCTTTGCAAGGAGAGAGAGGGGGGGGGAGATGTTCAAGGGTAGATCCCTTTTTTTCATTATGTGCCAATTTTGTTCAGAATCGTTCTGATATGCTATCAAATAGTCGTTTGTCATGAATCACTGCGACAATAAGAATTTGCGATTCTTTTATCTGGTAAATAACACGATAACTGTAAACGAAAAGCTCTCGGATTTTTTTGTCTTCAATTTCCGGAACAATCCTCCCTCTCAAAGGAAAATGATTTATGCCCTGGGAAACATCAAGGATTTTTATTACAACTGCCCGCGCATAGAATTCAGAATCTCTTTCAATATATTCTGCAACCGATTGGAGGTCCTCGATTGCTTCAGGAGACCAGACTACTTTGTAGTCCATTTACTAAACCGCTTTTCTACTTCTTCCTGCGATACAGTTCCTTCTTCATTGGCTCTATCAATACCTCTTTGTATTTTCTCAATAACATAAAGATGGTACTGAATATCCTCAATTGTACAATTATCCGGAAGCTTCTTAAGTAATGACTGAACTTCTTGTTTTGCCGTGTTCATAATTCATTCCTTTTGACCACATAAATTTTCTCATCAACTCCCTGTTTATATATTATACCCGTATTCTTATGAACTGTGGGAAAGAATGGTGTTTTGCCATTCGTAACTGAATGGTTACGCGGGTATTTGCATTTTTATTGACAGGATTAGATTAGCGATTATCACATTGACGCAGGGGGTGGTTGTGAGTAGAATTAGGTATGGATCGATCATCCTTATCCTATCAAAATATTTTTACACAAGCAATCTCGGACACTCTAAATTCCTTTGGTTGGAACCTCCCAACAGTTATATTTCTTATCATAATGTCTTTAGCGGGATTGTGTATGCATTATAAATTGTTTGGGAAAAAATTAGCATTAGATAAAGTTAAAGGTTGGATTTCATTTATTGCAGTTCCAATTCTATTGCTATTTTTCACGAATCTTTATAAAGCACCTTTTGAGATATTGAAAAAGAAAGATGCGGAGTATTCGGGACAGCTTGAAGAATATGAAACAAAAATTACCATATTAGAAGATGATTTTAATGATTTAAAATTGCGTTCAGCGGATATACGGATTGCACAACAACAACCGATTGAATCAATTAGTCCAAAGTTTCCCTTTGGACTTGAAATTATTATTCAGACAAATATATCAATTAAACCTGTAGCATTTGCAATACGATTTAATGGAGAGATTGACTATGAAAATATGGTTTTCCGCCCCAATCAACCAGCTGGATCAATGAGTAATATATTTTTAAAACCTATTAAACCAAACGCTTTTATTTATGGTTGGGAATCTCCAACATTTACACCGGAGACTAATGTAGTTGTGCGAGTTTATTCTAAAAAGAGAATTAAAGTGATCGGTTTCAAAAGGATAGTTCAATAGATTTCAGGAGGAATGGGGTCTATTATTTACATCCTGACTCATTTGTCAACTATGAAGATAGACACCATTCTTTCATCAGATAAAAGGAGAGACAGCACTGAATGCCGCCACAAGATCATCCGCGAGTTCCCTGCGGGCAGCAACCGCATTCCATGATGATGTTTTCTTATCCATCAGTTTCTCACTTCTTACTTTTTAATTCCCGCTTTTTACTTCTGATTTCTCAGTTTTGAGTTGTCTTCACTTCCGGCAGCATAATATT
>JAJRXD010000084.1 GCA_024276465.1 Deltaproteobacteria bacterium | reverse complement strand
GGAATTCCACGCTGCCCGGCTATTTCCAATGATTCGTTTATTTTTTGAATTTTTCTGCTTTTCTCGCGTACCTGAATAACATCTTCAGGACTGACAAGAAATGATGGTATAGTAACTTTTTTGTCGTTGACCAGAAAATGTCCATGTATTATCAGATGTCTTGCTTCAACCCGCGATGCAGCAAATCCTAATCTGAAGACCATGTTATCAAGCATGCTCTCCAGCATTATTATTAAATTTTCCCCGGTAACTCCTTTTTTCCTTGCAGCATATTTAAAATAATTCCTGAACTGTTTTTCCAGTACTCCATATGTACGCTTTACCTTTTGTTTTTCACGCAGCTGCGCACCGTAATCGGAAAATTTTGTCCTGCCCTGTCCGTGATGCCCGGGTGGATACTGTCGCCGGTCAAACGAACACTTATCAGTATAACAACGCTCACCTTTCAGGAAAAGTTTCATTTTTTCTCTGCGGCAAAGCCTGCATTTTGAACCTATATAGCGTGCCAAATGGCATCTCCTTTCTTGAATATAAAGTGTTGGGTGTTTCCTGTTACGCGTTTTAAAGCATTCTTTCAACCCCATCAAAACAAAGATAATGAAGTTTCTATCAACGCTGTTAAACCATAACCCGTAGTGAACAGCTTATTGAAAATACAATATGCCTTTAAGTTAATAAAAATTTACTTTCAGAGCCTGAAGATATTCAGACTACACCCTTCTTCTCTTTGGCTGACGACATCCGTTATGTGGGATTGGGGTCCTGTCGCGAATCAGTGTTATGTTAATTCCCGATGCCTGCAGCGATCTGATAGCAGCCTCACGTCCTGATCCAGGTCCTTTCACAAGAACCTCAAGGTTTTTGATGCCGTGCTCCATTGCTTTTTTTGCTGCGTCCTCTGCTGCCTGTCCTGCTGCAAAAGGTGTACTCTTTCTTGAACCTTTAAAACCGGCTGTTCCTGCACTTGACCAGGCAATAACGTTTCCAATCACATCTGTAACAGTAATGATAGTGTTATTGAATGTTGCCTGTACATGTGCTATTCCATTAGGAATGTTTTTTTTCTCTTTTTTTTTCCTGACACTCTTCTTCTTTACTGCCATCGCTTTTCCCTGAATTACTTAAAATAATTGTGTAATATTTCTACTTTTTAGTTAGCGCTTTCTTCTTACCCACAATAGCACGCCTTGGACCCTTTCGTGTACGGGCATTTGTATGTGTCCGCTGCCCTCTTGCCGGCAATCCCCTTCTGTGGCGAAGGCCCCTGTATGCACCGATCTCCATGAGCCTTTTTATATTCATGGATACTTCTTTTCTCAGGTCACCTTCAGTATTACAATCATTGAAAATTATATTCTGAATTTTAGCAACTTCCTGATCCGAAAGTGTCCCTGCTTTTTTCGTAAATTCAATATCAGCATCAGTTAAAATCTTCTCTGAAGTATGCTTGCCTATTCCGTAAATATAGGTTAAGGCAATCGAAACTTGTTTTGTTTTTGGTATATCAACGCCTGCAATTCTTGGCACTTCCCACTCCTTTTATAAGTTATAACCTTCTAACCTTGTCTCTGTTTGTGTTTCGGGTTTGGACAGATAACTCGAACAACGCCTTTTCTTTTAATAATTTTACACTTACCGCAGATTTTCTTAACAGAAGCCCTTACTTTCATTTATCTCTACGCCTGTCATTTAAGTATTATTGTTTCAGTCAACTGCAGATATTAACTGGTTATCAGGGTTCAGAAACCCATGCAAACCTATTTTTCCCGATAAACTATTCTGCCTCTGTTTAAATCATATGGTGAAAACTGTACTGTTACACGATCACCAGGCAGAATTTTTATATAATGCATCCTCATCTTTCCTGATATATGAGCAAGCACCTTATGCCCGTTTCCAAGTTTTACCCGGAATATTGCATTTGGCAATGTCTCAAGAACTTCACCTTCTGTTTCAATTACATCATCTTTGGACATAATTAGATACTGTCTATAACCTCTGTTATATTGTTGAATATTTCTTTAATTGATCCAGTACCTTTAATGGTATGGAGTTTATTTTTGCTGCTATACCATTCAATAAGAGGTTCAGTCTGATTTCTGTAAACAATAAGCCTGTTTTTCACTGTCTCTTCCTTATCGTCAACTCTCTGATAAAGCTCACTCTGACACTTGTCACAAATACCTTCTTTTTCTGGAGGATCAAACATTATATGATACATTGCAGAACACTTCCGGCAGGTACGACGTCCTGCAAGTCTTTTCATGATTTCATCATCAGGGACTTCTATGCTTATTGCGGCATCAAGCAGAACTCCCGATTTCTCCAGCGACTCAGCCTGTCCGACAGTTCTGGGAAATCCATCTAATATAAACCCCCTGGAGCAGTCCGGCTCTTTTAACCTTTTCTCAACAATCTGTACTACCAGATCATCCGGAACGAGTTCTCCGTTATCCATAAATCCCTTTGCCTTAATGCCAAGTGGCGTCTGATCACTGACAGCGCTTCTCAGAATATCCCCTGTGGATATCTGGGGTATTCTGTATTTTTCCATTAAGCTTTTAGCCTGCGTCCCTTTGCCACACCCGGGCGGCCCTAACAGAATTATTTTCATACCTCTGTGTTCTCTCCTGCTGAATTTCATGACAAACTACTATCTTCGTCCCCTGATCCTGCCCTTCTCTAAAAATCCATCATAATGTCTTACCAGCAGATGTGATTCCATCTGTCCAACAGTATCCAGAGCAACACCAACAACAATCAGCAGTGCAGTGCCGCCAAAGTAAAAAGGCATATTAAACTTGTGTATAAGGATTGTCGGAAGAACACAAACCGCAGCAATGTATAAGGCACCGATAAAGGTAATTCTTGTCAACACCCAGTCAATGTATTCTGCTGTCTTCTTGCCGGGCCTGATACCCGGAACAAAACCACCCTGCTTCTTCATGTTGTCTGCAACATCCACCGGATTAAACGTAACAGCAGTGTAGAAAAAACAGAAGAAAATTATAAATGCCACATAGACAACATTATAGGCCATCTGTCCGGGATTTAACTGCTGAATAATCGCCTCAATCAGTGGATACGATTCAAGAACGTTTTTGGGGATAAAATTTACCACTGTGAGGGGAAACATTAGAATTGAAGAGGCAAAAATCGGGGGAATAACACCTGCGGTATTAATCTTAAGGGGAAGATGGGTGCTCTGTCCCCCATACATTTTCCTCCCGACAACTCTTTTGGGATATTGAACAGGTATGCGCCTTTGAGCACGTTCCATATATATAATGCAGGCTACAACCACAATCATTAAAGCTAAAATAAAAAGAATTGTAACAGGTCCCATTTCGCCCGTCTGCATAAGACGAATGGTGTTAACCGTTGCTGCAGGGAGCCGTGCCACAATACCGGCGAATATTATCATTGAAATACCATTGCCTATTCCTCTTTCGGTGATCTGTTCTCCCAGCCACATCAAAAATGCCGTACCTGCTGTAAGTGTAATAATAGTCATCAAACGAAATCCCCATCCCGGGGTAAGCACAACCGGACTGCCCGCCGGTCCTGTCATTTTTTCAAGCCCTACACTTATTCCGAACCCCTGGATAACACTTAATAAAACTGTCCCATATCTTGTGTACTGTGTAATTTTTTTTCTGCCGGCTTCCCCCTCCTTTTTCAGCTTTTCAAGGTAGGGAACTACCACAGTTAACAGCTGAAGTATAATTGAGGCACTGATATAAGGCATGATTCCGAGTGCAAATACCGACAGATTCTGAAGTGCACCTCCTGAGAACATGTCCATCAGTCCAAGCATACCCTCTTTGTGCTGTGCAAAAAAGGCTGCGAGGGCTGTTCCATCAATACCAGGTGTGGGCACATGGACTCCAACACGATAGACCGCAAGCAAAAGGAAAGTGATGATTATTCTCTTCCTCAGTTCCGGTATTTTAGGGATATTCTGAAACCCTCCAACCATTTAAATGCCCTCTACTTTCCCTCCGGCAGCTATTATTTTTGCATTTGCTGCCCGGGTACATTTGTGTACTTTCAAAACTATGGGGCGGTCAATTTCTCCGTTTCCCAGAAGCTTTATGCCATCATATATTTTTTTCACTAATCCGCTTTCAATCAGGGTTTCAGGATCAACAACAGTGTCTCTGTCAAAGCGGCACAGATCTTCAACCTTTATCAGTGCATACTGTTTTTTAAAAATATTTGTAAAACCTCTTTTCGGCAGTCTTCTTTTAAGAGGCATCTGCCCGCCTTCAAAACCCACAGGTGTTTTTCCTCCCGAACGGGAATTTTGGCCCTTGTGTCCCCTGCAGCTGGTCTTCCCATGTCCTGAACCCGGCCCCCGGCCAACCCGCTTCCTGTTTTTTCTGGCACCCTTTGAAGGTTTTAAACTACTTAGATCCATCAGTTAATCCTTTATCCATTAGCTTACCTGCGGTCTGCTTTCAACCGAGTTTTTTCTTTACATCTCCAGCACTTTGCAGCTGTTCCAATCCCTGTATTGTTGCCTTGAGAACATTGTGCGGAGTATTAGTTCTTATACACTTTGTCAAAATGTTTTTAATTCCTGAAACTTCCATGACAGCCCTGACTGCCCCCCCGGCTATTATTCCTGTTCCGTCAGAGGCTGGCTTCAAAAACACCCTGCCGGCTGAATATTTTCCCAAAACTTCATGAGGAATTGTCCCGTCAATAAGCGGAAATGCAATCAGTTTTTTTCGTGCCTGCTCAATTCCCTTTCTGATTGCTTCAGGAACCTCCCTTGCCTTTCCAAGGCCGTATCCTACAGTCCCGTTGCCATCTCCCAAAACTACCAGAGCACTAAAGCTGAATCGCCGTCCACCCTTAACTACCTTGGCTACCCTGCTGATATGAACAACCCGGTCAATAAAGTCCAGTCCTTGTCTGTCCTCTATCAAAATCAATCCTCCTTCAGAATTGTAATCCTTTTTCTCTTATAACTTCAGCTAAGGCCTTGACTCTTCCATGATAAAGATAACCGTTACGGTCAAAGACCACCTTGTTGATATTTTTTTCAAGAGCTTTTTCTGCCACCAGTTCGCCCAGTTTTTTTGCTGCCTCAATATTGCCTGCTTTATCCCTTTTTCCTTTAAACTCTTTACTCAAGGTAGATACACCGAGGATAGTTCTGCCAGCCGAATCATCAACAAGCTGTACATAGAAGTGATTTAAACTCCTGAAAACGCTCATCCTGGGACATTCATTCGTCCCCCTGATCTTCTTGCGAATTATTTTTTTTCTCTGCATTCGCTTTCTTTGCTTGTTTTGTATCCGTTCCACTGTATTCACCTGTCTTGTTTATCCATCAATGGATGTTACTTAACGCCGGTTTTTCCAACCTTCTTTCTGACAACTTCACCTGCATACCTTATACCTTTGCCCTTATAGACATCGGGTTTCCTGAAACTGCGAATTTTGGATGCTGTCTGACCAACCAGACACTTGTCAATCCCCTCAACACTGATAATCTGTTTATTTACCTGAATCTTAATTCCCTCAGGCTCCTGAAAAACAACAGGGCTTGAATATCCCAGAGATAATGTCAGGGTATTTCCGCTTAATTCAGCCCTGTACCCTACACCAACTATTTCAAGTTCCTTTTTAAAACCCCTGGTAACACCATCGACCATATTGGCAATCAAGGTTCTTGTAAGTCCATGAAGAGACCTGTGCCTGCGCTCCTCGGATGCCCGTGTAACAATGACTTTACTGCCGGAAACTTCCAGGTTAATTCCTTCGGGTATCCTGTGAGTCAGCTTTCCTTTAGGGCCTTCTATACGACAAACAGAGTCTTCAATTTTCAGAACAGCCTCTTTTGGGAGGTCAATTGGATTTTTGCCTATTCTACTCATCTTTTATACTTCCCCTACCAAAAAGAACAAATTATTTCTCCGCCTATTCCCTGTTTTCTTGCCTCCTTGTCTGCAAGAAGCCCTTTTGATGTTGAAAGAATTGCCAAGCCCAACCCACTTTTTATACGTGGGATATCATCCTTGTTCACATAAATCCTTCTGCTGGGTTTTGAAATTCTTCTTATCTCAGATACAACAGGTTTCCGATTAGAATCGTACTTTAAAAAAATCTGCAGTATTCCCTGTTTATTGTCTTCAATTTCCTTGTAGTTTCTAATGTATCCCTCATCTCTCAAGATCCTGGCTATGTTTATTTTCAGCTTTGATGAGGGTATATCCACCTTTTCAAAACGCGCCTTATTGGCATTCCTAATTCGCGTAAGCATATCAGCTACGGGATCAGTCACCATACCTTCTTTCTCCCTGTATTTGTTTTACCAGCTTGACTTTAAAAGCCCTGGAATTTCACCCTGAAGAGCAAGTTTGCGCATGCAAATCCTGCACATATTAAATTTCCTGTAATACGCACGTGGTCGTCCGCACAAAGGACATCTGTTATGGTTCCTTACTTCAAACTTTTTGGGTCTTTTTGCTTTGGCTATTAATGATTTTTTGGCCACAAGACCTCTCCTTCTGTATCAAGCATCATTTTTCAAAAGGCATTCCCAACTGACCAAGAAGTGCTTTGGCTTCTTCATCTGTTTTAGCAGTAGTATTTATAACAATGTTCATACCTTTGATTTTATCAATCCTGTCATAGTCAATTTCTGAAAATATTATCTGTTCCCTGATCCCCAGGGCATAGTTTCCTCTACCATCAAAAGCTTTTGCTGAAACACCTTTAAAATCCCGTATCCTAGGCAATGCCAGATTCACAAGCCGATCATAAAACTCACACATTTTATCCCTGCGAAGAGTTACCTTGCACCCGATTGGCATACCCTGACGCAACTTGAAATTAGCAATTGCTTTTTTTGCCTTTGTGACAACAGGCTTCTGCCCTGTTATTGCTGCCATTTCCTGCTGGGCTGATTCCAGTATCTTAACATTTTGTACAGCCTCACCAAGTCCCATGTTTAGAACAATTTTTTCAAGCCTGGGTACTTCCATTATATTCCTGTAATTGAACTTCTTCATCATTTGGGAAATTACTTTTTCTTTATAAAGCTCTTTAAGCCGCGTCATTTATTTAGTTCTCCTACTGATCCAGAATCTCTCCACATTTTGCACAGGCTCTTACCTTTTTGCCATCATCAAGCACTTTTTTTCTAATTCGTACTGTTGCATCACATTTCGAACACATTATGTTAACATTTGATGCTTTTACAGGGCCTTCTTTTTCTATAATACCACCCTGCGGTGCTTTGTTGGTTGGCCTGGAATGCCTTTTTATGAAATTTATTTTCTCTACAATAACAGTGCCTTTCCCCGGGTTTATCCCAAGTATCTTTCCGGACTTCCCTTTCTCTTTTCCTGCAATCACCATTACAGTATCACCTTTTTTAACATGCATCTTAACTCGACTGACCATTGTCCCTAATCTCCTAAAAAACAGCTGTATTCTTAAACAACCTCAGGTGCAAGTGATATGATTTTCATAAAGTTTTTTGCTCTGAGCTCTCGTGCAACAGGACCGAAAATTCTTGTACCCACTGGCTCGTTCTGAGGATTAATAAGAACTGCAGAATTGTCGTCAAACCTTACATAACTGCCATCAGCCCTTTTTGTCTCCTTGCGGACCCTTACTACAACAGCTTTCATTACAGAGCCTTTTTTTACTTTTGAATTGGGTATGGCTTCCTTAACAGATACAACTATAATGTCTCCCAAATGTGCATATCTTCTTCGTGAACCACCCAATACTTTTATACACTGCAATTTTTTAGCACCCGAATTGTCAGCCGCTAATAATTGTGTCTGCATCTGTATCATATCTATTCTCCAATCAGGACAAGTTAAACAGCCTTCTCAAGTATTTCGACAACTTTCCAGCTCTTATCCTTACTAAGGGGCCTTGTTTCCTGAACAAGCACTGTATCTCCGGTCTGGCAGGCATTGTTCTCATCATGTGCCTTAAAACGAACCTTCTTCTTTATATACTTTTTGTATAACGGATGTCTTGTTGTTCTGTAGGTCATCAGAACCACTGTTTTATCCATTTTGTTGCTAACCACTGTTCCAGTTCTTGTTTTTTTCCGGCCTTTCATAAAATTCCTTCAAAATAAAATCTTACCAGCTTATCTCCAGACTTTGCTTGGGATTAACGTGTTAAGTCTAACAAAACCCGGGGTTATTGTACCGATTCTTTTTCTGCCAAGATAGTCTGTATGCGTGCAATATCTTTTCTTGTCTGATTCAGCTTAGCAGTATTGGGAAGCTGATTAGTTGAAAGCTGAAAATTCAGGTTAAAAAGCTCCTCTCTGAAATCTTTTTCTTTTTCTTTCAGCTCATCAATGGTCAGCTCACGTGCTTCTTTAGCCTTCACTTACTTTCCTCATCATAAAATTTGTTTTTATGGACAGTTTATGAGCTGCTAAACGAAACGCCTCCCTGGCAACTTCTTCATTAACACCTTCCATCTCATAGAGTACTGTTCCGGGTTTCACAACAGCAACCCAGTATTCCGGCGCTCCTTTGCCTTTTCCCATTCTTGTTTCTGCAGGCTTCTTTGTTATGGGTTTATCAGGAAAAATTCTTATCCAGAGCTTGCCACCCCTTTTTACATGTCTTATCAATGCAACACGAGCTGCTTCTATCTGACGGGCTGTTATCCTCCCACACTCAACAGCTTTAAGTCCGTAGCTTCCGAAATCCAAACTGTTGCCCCTGTAGGCAGTCCCTCTCATTCTACCCTTCTGCTGCTTTCTGTGTTTTATCTTTTTAGGTGCTAACATTTGCCTTTCCCTTGGTTAAGGTATCTCCTTTGTAAATCCATACCTTAACGCCAATAATTCCATATGTTGTTTTAGCTTCTGCAAAACCAAAATCGATATCTGCTCTTAATGTCTGCAGCGGGACCCTCCCCTCACGGTACCACTCCCTCCTGGCCATCTCAGCTCCCCCTAATCTGCCCGCACAGGATATCTTAATACCCTTTGCTCCAAACTTCATGGCAGAACTGACACTCCTTTTCATAGCTCTCCTGAAAGCAACTCTTTCTATAAGCTGAAGGCATACATTTTCAGCGATTAACTGTGCATCAATTTCAGGCCTCTGGACTTCTGAAATATTGATATATACTTCCCTGTCGGTCATTTTCTGAACTTCAACTTTAAGTTTCTCTATTTCTGAGCCTTTTTTCCCAATTATAATTCCCGGCCTTGCAGCAGTTACATTTACTCGTATCTTGTTTGCAGCTCTTTCTATTTCAAGACTTGATATACCTGCCTGATAAAGCCTCTTTTTTACATACTTCTTTATTTTCAAGTCATCATGAAGAAGGGTACCAAAACTTTTGTCCGCATACCATTTGGAACTCCATGTCTTGATGACCCCCAAACGAAAGCCTATAGGATGAACTTTTTGACCCAAACTACACCTCCAAATTCATTAATTGAACTACCCCACCCATTGCATCGATGGGCCTGTCAGTCTTCCACCAAAGG
Organism: Deltaproteobacteria bacterium; assembly: GCA_024276465.1. Lineage (GTDB taxonomy): Bacteria > Desulfobacterota > WTBG01 > CAIYCZ01 > CAIRTM01 > JAJRXD01. Next base: position 3,794 of record JAJRXD010000084.1, on the reverse strand, counting down.
AAAAACAGAAAAAAGGATTCTCCTGAGGGGTAGACAAGATTACATAACAGCTATTAGTGATTCAGCAGACATTCTTAACCTGCCTAATATCCCGTCCCGTCTTAACCGGGGGCAGGCTGATGTTTTATATCCATCAAGAAACACTGAATCTATGCTTCATCTAAAATCACGGTTATATGACATGTTCTTTTAAGTATCCTTGTGCCCCTGCCCATTGCACGGGCCCTGAATCTTTTAAGTGTGGGGCCCTGATCTACAAATATCTCTTTTACAAACAGAGTATCAACATCGATACCCTCTGTATTGCTCGAATTTGCGACCGCAGAATTAATAAGTTTAAAAATATACCGGCTCGCAGACTTTGGAGTATATTCCAGAATGCTGACAGCCTCACTCACTGCTTTTCCTCTGACTAAATCTGCCACTATCCTTGCTTTCTGCGGTGATAGCCGTATGTGTTTATCAACAGCCCTGACTTCCATAACTGGCTCTCTGTTTTTCCTTTGTTTACTTGTTAAATTATTCTGCTATTTTTTCCCATGTCCATGATAGGTTCTGGTTGGCGAAAATTCTCCAAGCTTATGACCCACCATGTTTTCTGTTACATAAACAGGCATAAATTTCTTACCATTGTGCACTGCAAATGTTAGTCCTATCATCTCTGGTGTAATGGTTGATCTTCTGGACCACGTTTTAATTAATTGCTTGCTGTTTGTCTCAATGGCTTTATTAATCTTTCTTTGAAGACTCTCATCAACAAAAGGACCCTTTTTAACTGATCTTGGCATAATTAGAATTCCCCTTACTTAGCCCTTCTCCTTACAATAAACTTATCTGTTCGTTTGTTTTTTCTGGTTCTGTATCCTTTTGTTGGCTTGCCCCAGGGTGTACACGGATGACGCCCCCCTGATGATCGTCCCTCTCCACCACCCATTGGATGGTCAACAGGATTCATGGCAACGCCTCTGACCTTGGGCCTTTTCCCCATCCATCTCTTCCGGCCTGCTTTCCCAATTGAAATATTCTTATTGTCGGCATTTCCAACCTGCCCTATGGTCGCAAAGCATTCTACATGAACCAGCCTGAGTTCACCAGAGGGCATCTTAATATGAGCATAGTCGTTTTCTTTTGCAACTAACTGCCCGCTCGAACCAGCGCTTCTTATCAACTGCCCGCCTTTTCCTATTTTCAATTCAACGTTATGAATAAGTGACCCAATTGGAATATTTCGAATTGGCAGTGCATTACCCGGCTTGATATCAGCCTTTTTACCGGCAACAACCTCATCTCCAACCTTCAGATTAACGGGGGCAATGATATATCTTTTTTCTCCATCCGCGAAATGTAAAAGTGCTATATTCGAGGTTCTGTTGGGATCATATTCAATACTTACAACCTTTGCCGGCACTTCCCTTTTGTCGCGTTTAAAGTCTATAATTCTATACTTCCGTTTATGCCCTCCTCCGATGTGCCTGGCTGTTACCCTGCCATAACAGTTTCTGCCGCCGGTTTTTTTAAGTGGCAACAGCAGGCTCTTTTCAGGCTTGTCTGTTGTGATTTCAGCAAAATCCGATACGGTCTGAAACCGCCTTCCAGGTGAGGTAGGTTTAAATGCCTTAACAGCCATTTTTTAGCTCCATATGTTTAAACACCTTCGAAAAATTCAATTTTATCACCCTGCTTTAATGTAACTACTGCTTTTTTCCAGTCAGATTTCTTTCCAACTATACGCCCAACTCTTTTTTTCTTCCCGGTCATTCTCATTGTGTTCACTGCGCATACTTTTACATTAAAGAGTCTTTGCACTGCATATTTTATCTCAACCTTATTGACATTTCTGTCAACTTCAAAGGTTACTTTGTTTTCCTCATCCTTTTGAATGTTGCCCTTTTCAGTAACTATTGGTCTGCGGATAATCCCATAGATGTTCTTCATGAGATAAGCCTCCTCTGAATTTTCTCAAGACACGGTTGAGTAATGTAAAGTTCGTCAAAACAAAGCACATCATGGAGATTAAGCCCTTCAGGAGGTAAAACCTTAACGTGTGGTACATTTTGGGCGCTCATTTTAAGCTTGGTGTTTTGTTCGTCAATTATAAGCACATTTTTTGCTCCCAGACCGTTCAGCATACTTACCAGGCTTTTGGTTTTTATCTCCTGCAGTTCTATCTTATCCAGTATTAACAGTTTCTGCTCTTTCCTTTTTAAAGTCAGTGCAGAACACAAAGCCTTTTTCTTCACTTTTTTCTGGACTTTTATACTGTAATCCCTGGGCTTTGGGCCAAACACACAACCCCCGCCTCTCCAAAGAGGTGAGCGAATTGTCCCGGCACGGGCGCGCCCGGTTCCTTTCTGCCGCCATGGCTTTCTGCCGCCTCCCCTCACTTCGCTTCTTGTCTTTGTTGAAGCAGTTCCCTGTCGGCTGTTAGCCATCTGCATTCTGATAACATCATAGAACAGATGATCCTTTATCACTGCATCAAAAACTTCATCGCTCACATCCACCTGGGTGACTTTTGCGCGGGTAATATCACAAACATCTAAAGTCGCCATTTCATCTTTCCAAATTATCTTTACGTTTCTTTTTATTTATTTCTCATAAAATCCACGTGCTGCTGTTGCGTGGCATGTGAGACTTTTTTTCATCGTCAGAATTCGGATTTTTACGGAATCATCACTTTTTACAGATAGTTATTATCCCGTTTTTGCCTCCTGGAACTGCACCTTTTATCAGAAGAATATTCCCCTGGTCCCTTATATCAATTATTTCAAGATTTTTAACTGTTACTCTGTTTGAACCCATGTGTCCCGGCATTTTTTTTCCCTTGAACACCTTTGCAGGCGTTGCACTCATTCCTGTTGAGCCCTGTGCCCTGTGAAACTTGGATCCGTGTGTCATCGGTCCTCTGCTGAACCCCCATCTTTTAATACCGCCTGCAAAACCTTTCCCTTTACTGATACCTGTCACAAGCACATCTTCTCCGGGTTCAAAAAGGTCAACCGTCAGTTCGTCTCCGATCTCATATTTATCAACTTCATCAAATTTCAGCTCCTTTAAAACAGCATATGCCTTTCCGTTCAGCTTGTTAAACTGACCCCGCAAGGGCTTAGTCAGCTTTTCAGGTTTTTTTTCCAGAAATCCGATTTTAAGAGCTGAATAGCCGTCTTTTTCGACTGTTTTTTTCTGTATAACAGCACATGGTCCTGCCTCGATTACAGTGACTGGAACCGGTTTTCCAACCCCGGAAAAAACTTGAGTCATCCCAATCTTTTTACCAATTAATCCTATTGCCACTTTCAAATCTCCAAACTCTTTAAAATTATTAGAGCTTTATTTCAACATCTACGCCAGCAGAAAGATCAAGCTTCATCAGGGCATCAACCGTCTGTTCACTCGGCTCAAGTATATCCATCAGCCTTTTATGTGTACGTATTTCAAACTGTTCACGTGATTTTTTATCCACATGGGGAGAACGCAGTACACAGTACTTATTGATAACAGTTGGCAGGGGAATAGGTCCTACAACCTTAGCTCCCGTCCTTTTTGCTGTATCTACTATTTCCTCTACTGACTGATCCAGAAGCCTGTGGTCATAGGCTTTTAACCGAATCCTTATCTTCTGGTTTTCCGAGAAACTCTCTTCCTTCTTCATATTCTAAAACTGCTCCTTCTTACTCAATCACCTCGCTTATAACACCTGCGCCTACTGTCCTGCCTCCCTCTCTTACTGCAAACCTCAGCTCTTTCTCCATCGCTATCGGTGTTATCAACTCTGCCTCTATGCTTACATTGTC
>JAJRXD010000083.1 GCA_024276465.1 Deltaproteobacteria bacterium | reverse complement strand
GTCCAACTTCGGCGTTGCGCGGCATCCTTTCCCGATATTAATCGGGATACAGTAAGTACGCCTCATCCTGGAGGATTTGCGCGCCTTGAATTTGAAGCTTTTTACTTTGCCATCGAATTTTTACTTTTTACGGCTTCATCAAGGTTGGTTCTGCAAAAAACAGAAAGCAGAGATTTTGACGGGCACACTGAATTCAGCAAATTAACACAGGAAGAAAAACTCCAATGGCTTTCAGAATGTGCCATATTTGCGGTAGAGGCTGGTATTTTAAAAAAGAAGAGTTGAAGTTAAGCTTTGACATTTGAAATTATCACCCTGAAAACATGAAAAAGCAGGATTCTTTTTTTTAGAGTTACGGAGGAATTCAGATGATAATCGTATTAAAAAAAGGCGTTAGCCAGGAACAGTTCAAAGAAGTCACTGACATGATAAAGGATTTAGGTTATCATGCTCATGTTATACAGGGAACAGAGAGGACAGTAATAGGGGCTGTTGGAAGCGGCAGGGGCACAGACAAACTCCAGGCAATGGAAAACCTTCCGGGTGTTGACAATGTTGTTCCTATTCTCCAGCCATATAAACTTGCAAGCCTTGAGGTAAAGCCTGAAAAGAGTATTATTCAGATCAGTGATAACGTAAAAATCGGTGGAGATGAGGTGGCTGTGATAGCTGGCCCCTGTTCTGTGGAGAGTGAGGAGCAGATAATCGAGTCTGCCAGGGCAGTTAAGGCTGCGGGCGCAAATATGCTCCGGGGAGGTGCTTTTAAACCGCGGACATCTCCTTACAGTTTTCAGGGCATGGAGGAAGAGGGACTTATTCTTTTAAGGAATGCCCGGAAAATTACAGGCCTGCCAATTGTTACTGAGATTCTGAATCCCGCTGACATTAATCTCATTTGCAAGTATGCAGATATACTGCAGGTTGGTGCAAGAAACATACAGAATTTTGCACTCCTGAAAGAGTTAGGCAAAGTTGACAAGCCTGTCATCCTGAAACGGGGCATGATGACCACTATTGAAGAATTTTTGATGTCAGCAGAATACATAATCTCAGGGGGAAACAGTAAAGTGATTTTGTGTGAACGAGGTATAAGAACCTTTGAGACAGCAACAAGAAATACGCTTGATCTGAGCTGCGTGCCTGTTCTGCACGAAAGAACTCATCTTCCTGTTATTGTTGATCCCAGCCACGGTACAGGACACTGGAAGCTTGTAACACCCATGGCCTGTGCTGCTGTTGCTGTCGGTGCTGACGGCCTGATGGTCGAAGTTCATCCCCATCCTGACCATGCAGTAAGCGATGGCATCCAGTCATTAAAACCTGAAAAATTTTCAGAAATGATGGACTCCTTATCACGTTTTGCTGAAGCAGCAGGAAGGACCTTGCCTGAGAGCTCATAAGTCCCGGATTTTTTATTCAGGCCTGTTTTGGAAGGGTAATAAAAAATGTTGTACCTTTGCCTGGTTGACTTTCCAGATTAATAAATCCATTGTAGCGCTTGACAATACTTTTTACAGTGGGCAGGCCAAGACCGGTTCCATCTTTAACAAACTGTTTAGCCTTTTTTGTTCTGTAAAAATCATCAAATATTTTCTCTCTCTCTTCAGGCTCAATGCCGATACCTGTATCCTTTACAGTAATGGAAACATCTTCAGCATTGTCTTTTACTTCAAGTTCAACCATCCCACCCTCCGGTGTATACCTGAGTGCATTCTCCAGAAGATTAGAAAAAAGACGCTGAAAGTCTCCCGGTACTTCCTGAAAAGGAACCGGTTTCTTTGGTTTGTAATATTTAGTCATGATTTTTTTCTGCTGAAACAGCACTTCCAGCAGTTTCAGCATGTCACCGGCTACTTCATCCAGATATACTGTAACGAGCTGCTGATCATGTGTTGAGACCTGACTTTCCGCCAGATTAAGGATGTTGTTGATAAGAAGGACAAGCTGCTCCTGTTTTTTGATGCAGCGTTTGAGGATATCTTTCTGCTGTGATGAAATTTCTCCTGCATATCCCTCCTCCATTGCAGAAAGCAGACTTTGCACAGCAACCACAGGAGCGCGCAGGTCATGGCTCAATTTGTGTGCAAGAAAAATGTTGTCTTTGTTTTTTTCTTCCAGTTCCTGCCATGTCCTGGCATTGTCTATCATGCTTGCCGCCCCACTTGCCAGGATCTTCAAAAATGATATTTCATCACTGCTGAAATGTCTGTGCTCTTTCGAGTAGAGCCGCAGGTCCCCTGTAACTTCTCCCCTGTGCACCAGGGGGATTGATATGATCGATTTGATACCCTCTTCAATCTCCTCCTGCCTGTAGATAATCCTGGGGTCATCCGTAACATTTTCAACAATTATAACGTCATCCGGATTTTTCGGGAAAAGCCCTTCTCCACGCTTAACAGGACCTTTCTTAACAAACTTTTCAGATACACCGTAAAATGCAGATACTGTGAGATCCTCTTCCCCTTCATGAACAAGCCGCAATACCACCCCTTTGGCCTTCATTATTTTTGTAGTCTCCCTGACGATGATATCAAATATGCTGTTGATATCAGAGCTTGATACCATTGTTTTTGTAGCTTCATACAGGGTTTCCATTCTTGTCAGGGATTCCTGAAGCCTGCGACTGAGAAGACGTACATCTGCCTCACGCTGTCTGAAGCGAACAATAATAGAGGTTGCAAGAAAAGTTGAAGCAAGAAAGATAAAAGCGAAAACAGCAAAAAGAAAGATTATTGCCATAATGCTGAGATTATGAATGTTAATTGCCAGCCATGAGGTTGTTTCCGGGACATAGAGGAAATATTTTTTTATAAAAAACAGAATGCCTAACCCTGTAAGAGCCAGGATAGTATGTGAATAGCACTGGTATGGAGGGAAAATCATTGAATTTATGATTATGTGCAGGAGAAAAAAAGTAATAAGCGGACTGAAAATACCACCGGTTAAATCAATAATTGTCAGTAAAGCTATCCAGTCTAAAAATACCTGCAGACGGATAAAAAAGGGTGATATTTTTCCATCTGTTTTCTTCTCTTTGCCCTTTAAAAAGAAAAAAAAAGCAAAATTATAGAAAAGAATAACAAGGCATACAATATAGAGCATATGAATTGGAAAAAGAGACGGGGCAAAATGGGAAAGGCATACAGCAAGAAGAAAAAATCCGCATACAGCAGCCCATCGCAACCTTATCAGCCAGGAAGAGATAACAGTCAGCTCCTCTGCATGAAATGACCCTGGCAGGAAAATGGAGCGAAACCTGGAAATCATGCTCATAAGAAAAAAGCCTCTTTTTCCCTTGAATGTTAAAGAATTATCGCTTTATTGACGAACTGTAAAAGTGAGAAATTTTTTCACTCCAAAGGCCATTATATAATGCAAAATATGTAAATATAAGTTAAGATACCATATAAAAATTTTCCTATCAATGTTCTTTTAAATTTGCAATCTTTTAGCCTGAAACTGCAGAGTTAAAAGTTCAAGAAAGAGGTAAGTCAATGATGAAATATTCAGAAAGAGAAGTTAAGGAGATCTGTTCTGCTTATTCCTGTGACAGCTCACGTATGATGGATATTTTGCGTGATATCCAGAAAAGGTTTGGTTGTGTCCCGGAGGAAGTAATTGATTTGATCGCAGGGCAAGTTGATGTTGCCCGTGTGGAGGTGGACAGCACAGTTTCTTTCTATGCTTTTTTTTCCAAAACCCCTAAAGGAGAGGTGGTTATCAGGCTTTGCAACGATATTATCGACCGGATGAACGGAAGTGATGTTATTGCAGAGGTTTTCAGCAGGGAGCTTGGAATCGAGTTTGGAGAAACAACACCTGACAATAAAATAACCCTTGAGTACACACCCTGTATAGGCATGTGTGATCAGGCGCCTTCAGCACTGGTAAATGAAGTTGTAATTACTGATCTTTCCAGTGACAAAGTTCGCAGTATTGTGAAAACACTGAAAGAAACCGGTGATCCCCTGAAGCTGGTATCACGTCTTGGGGATGGTTTTAATGCTCATCATTTAGTCAAATCCATGGTTCATAATTGTATCCGCAGAAAGGGAAAGGTTGTTTTTGCTTTTGCCGATTGTGACCCAAATGCAGGGCTTGAAAAAGCAATTTCCATGAGTCCTGTTGAAGTTATAAATGTCATAAAAAATGCCCGTCTGCGCGGAAGGGGAGGGGCGGGTTTTCCTACAGGAATGAAGTGGGAATTTACCCGCGGTGCCGAAGGGAATAAAAAACATGTAATATGTAATGCTGATGAGGGCGAGCCCGGAACATTCAAAGACAGGGTTATTCTTACGGAACTGTCTAATCTGTTATTTGAAGGGATGACAATTGCCGGGTATGCCATAGGTGCAGAAAACGGCATTTTATATCTTCGTGGCGAATATGCTTATTTGTATGATTTTCTTGCAAGTGTTCTCAATTTCAGACGTAAAAAGGGCTTTTTGGGGAGCAATATCCTTGGCAAGCCCGGCTTTAATTTTGATATTCGTATCCAGATGGGTGCCGGGGCATACATCTGTGGTGAAGAAACCGCATTAATCAGTTCCTGCGAAGGCAGTCGCGGTGACCCGAAAAACAGACCCCCTTTTCCAGCCCAGAAAGGTTATCTCTCAAGTCCGACGTGTGTCAATAATGTTGAAACCTTATGCTGTGTGGTGCGTATACTGGATAAGGGTGCTGCATGGTTTGCTGAAATGGGGTCCATGGGAAGTGCGGGAACAAAGCTGTTAAGCATTTCAGGAGACTGTCAGAGCCCGGGTGTTTATGAGTTTCCCTTTGGGATATCGGTAAGAGAGCTGCTCAGAGAGGTCGGGGCCATTAATGCAGTTGCTGTTCAGATTGGCGGTCCTTCCGGGCAGATGATCGGCGAGGATGATTTTGACAGAACAATATGTTATGACGACCTGGCAACAGGCGGATCTGTTATGGTTTTTGGTTCTGAAAGAAATATACTTGAGGCAGTTAAATGCTTCATGGATTTTTTTACTGAAGAAAGCTGTGGCTACTGTACTCCATGCAGGGTGGGTAATGTTCTTTTGAAGAGGTGCCTTGAAAACATTATTGCCGGCAAAGGCGAACCCTCTGACCTTGATTATCTGAAAGATCTTGGCGAAACCATAAAGACTGCGAGCCGTTGTGGACTTGGACAGACTTCTCCAAATCCAATTCTTACCACTTTGCAGAATTTCCGCCCGGTTTACGAGGCACTTGTTCATGAGGCAAAAGACGGCTGCCGACCATCTTTTGACATACATGCTGTTTTAAAAGACGCTCAGAATATAACGGGGCGTAAATCAGTATATTTTTAAGGGTACTGATAAAAGTTTTATAAAGAAAAGGAAAACATGAAGCCACAGAGGCAATTGAGATGACGTGTTGCGGGTTTCGGCAGGACAAGCAAAAGGGGGGTAGGAGCGCATTCCCCGCAAGCGGGATCTTCGACATGCGCGAAAGGATTTGAATAAGGCACAGAGGCACAGAGGATTGAAGGATTAAAGCAAAAGAGGGGTAGGAGCGTATTTATGCGCGAAAGGATTTGGAAAAAGGCAATAGCTAATAAGCATAAAAATAAAAGGCTTACGCCTTAAATCCGGAAGAGATAAAAAGTCTTGACAACAATAAACCAGAGTAGAGAAGGAAAAACATACAAATTTTTGTGTTCAGGGGTTTATTTTGACAATATGTTTCCAGGAATAAGGGGTGAAAAATGAGTGATAAAGTTGATTTTATTATTGACGGTGAGGAGGTGTCCGCCAATCCGGATCAAACGATCCTGATTGCGGCAGAAGAAGCAGGAATTTATATACCACGGCTTTGTGCCATGAAGGACCTTGTTCCTTTTGGAGCCTGCCGGGTATGCACAGTACTGGTAAATGGTCGTCCCCAGGCTGCCTGTACTCAGCCTGTTGCCTCCGGAATAATAGTAGAAAACAGCAGTGATAAAATTCTTAAAATCCGCCGCACAATCATAGAAATGCTGTTTGTTGAAGGTAACCATTACTGCATGTTCTGTGAAAAAAGCGGAAATTGTGAACTGCAGGCCCTTGCTTACCGTTTGGGAATCAGTGCGCCGGATCTGCCCTATCTGTTCCCAGACAGGAAGGTTGACGCCACGCATCCGGATATTTTAATTGACCATAACCGCTGCATCCTGTGCGGCAGATGTGTTCGCGCTTCACGCGACCTTGACGGTAAAAATGTTTTTCAATTCGTGGGACGTGGTCTGGGAAAAGAGGTACAGGTGAATTCCTCCGCAAAACTGGCAGCAACTGATATTGATGTCACAGATAAAGCAGTGGGGGTGTGCCCGGTTGGTGCACTGCTGCCTAAACGGGTGGGTTACAGAATCCCGATTGGAGAGCGTTTATTTGATCACAATCCGATAGGGCATGAAATAGAAACAAATATCCACAACTCAAGCGTTAAGGAGTAGATTAATGGAAAAACCTAAAATAGCAACTACTTCCCTGGCTGGATGTTTTGGCTGTCACATGTCTTTTCTTGACATTGATGATCGGATACTTAACCTCATTGAGCTGATAGATTTTGACAAATCTCCCATTGACGACATTAAGGAATTCACGGGAAGGTGTCTTATAGGTCTGATTGAGGGTGGTTGCGCAAACGAGGAGAACGTCAGGGTGCTCCATGAATTCCGCAGACACTGTGATATTCTCATTGCTGTTGGTGAGTGCACAACCATGGGCGGACTTCCTGCCATGAGAAACACTATTCCGCTTAAAGAATGTCTGGAAGAGGCCTATCTTGATGGGCCTACAATTTTTAATCCAGGCGCAATGATTCCAAATGATCAGGAAATTCCTTTACTGCTGGACAAGGTTTATCCCTGTAACGAAGTAGTCAAAATCGACTATCTTATTTCAGGCTGTCCTCCTTCTGCGGATACAATCTGGGAGATACTTACAGCCCTGCTGAACAACAAACCAGTCGATCTTGCATACGGATTGATAAAGTACGATTGACAGATTCATCAGGAGGTAGCGCATGGAAACATCATCAGGCAATTTGAAAAGAGTTACTATTGAACCCGTGACCCGCGTGGAGGGCCACGGCAAGGTGTCAATCCTGTTAGACGAGAATAATCAGGTGAAACAGGCCCGGCTTCATGTGGTTGAGTTTCGAGGGTTTGAACTATTTATTCAGGGGCGGCTGTTCTGGGAAATACCTGTCCTCGTGCAGAGGCTGTGTGGAATTTGTCCTGTAAGCCACCACCTTGCTGCTGCCAAGGCCATGGATGTTATTGTTGGCGCGGACAGATTAACACCTGCTGCTGAAAAAATTCGACGGTTAATGCATTACGGCCAGTTTTTCCAGTCCCATGCCCTTCATTTTTTCCATCTGGTTTCACCTGATCTTCTTTTCGGATTTGATGCTGACCCGGCCATCCGCAATGTAATAGGTGTTGCAAAGAAGTTTCCTGACCTTGCGCTGCAGGGCGTAATGATGCGCAAGTATGGACAGGAAATAATTAAAGCCACTGCAGGAAAAAAGATTCACGGCACTGGTGCAATTCCCGGCGGTGTAAATAAAAATCTTTCAGTAGATGAGCGCGACTTTTTTCTGAAAGATCTGGAGAAAATGGTGGAATGGTCTCACGGTGCACTGAAAATTGCCAGAGACTATACAATTGAGCATCTTGAAAAACTGGCCCCCTTTGGCTCTTTTGATTCAAATCACCTTTCTCTTGTCCGCTCTGACGGCGCAATGGATATTTATCATGGCCGGCTGCGCGCTATTGACAGCAAGGGAAACAGAATTGTTGATGATGTTGATTACGGCAGTTACGTGGACTATATTGCTGAAGAGGTTCGCAACTGGTCCTATATGAAGTTTCCGTTTATCAAAGCCCTGGGCCCGGAAAAAGGGTGGTTCCGTGTTGGCCCTCTGGCAAGAATTAATGCATGCGACTTTATCGATACACCTGAAGCCGAAAAAGCACGAAAAGAATTCATGGCAGTTACTGAGGATAAACCAAACAACATTACCATGGCCTACCACTGGGCAAGAATGATCGAGGTCCTGCATTCAATTGAAAAAATCAGGGAACTTCTGCATGATCCTGATTTGCAGGGCAAAGACCTGGTTGTTACAGGTGAGCGCAGGTCGGAGGGGGTTGGCCTGATTGAAGCGCCCCGTGGCACATTGTTCCATCACTATCGTGTTAACAAAAACGACCAGGTTGAAATGGCTAATCTTATCGTATCCACAACAAGCAATAACGAGCCTATGAACCGAGCGGTAAAAAAAATAGCAGAGGATTATTTGTCTGGAAATGAAATTACCGAAGGATTGCTGAACCACATTGAAATCGGAATACGTGCTTACGATCCATGCCTGTCCTGTGCCACGCATGCCATGGGGCAGATGCCACTGATCGTAGAACTGTTTGACTGTAATAATAACCTTATTGACAGAAAAGTCAAAAATTGACAGCAGCAATAACCAAAAGGGTTTTACTTATAGGATATGGAAACCCGGCACGTGAAGATGACGGCCTGGGGCCTTTGGCAGCAGAAGCTGTTGAGAAGCTTGAGATTGATGGAGTTACAGTTGAAGCCGATTATCAGCTTACAGTTGAAGATGCTGCAACTGTTTCTGAGCACGATGTGGTTGTGTTTATTGATGCATCTGTTAACGCTGAGGAACCGTTTTCGTTTTTTCGTGTGAAGCCTTCAGGAGGGCAGAGTTTCAGCAGCCATTCTGTGGAGCCGGAGGCTGTGATAGGCCTTGCAGTGGATCTTTTTAACGCTCATACCGAAGCCTATCTGCTGGGCATACGCGGCTACTCATTTTCCATGTTTATTGAAAGGATGACTGAAAAGGCCGGAAAAAATCTTGAAAAGGCTGTAGATTTTATCGTGCCTCTTCTGCACTCAGGGGCTTTCAGTAATGCAGCAAAGCAATCACTTTTCAAGCAAAGTTAATTAAATCCTGGTGAGGAAAATATGAAAGACGGAAAATTTGTTGTTTTATGTGTTGACGACGATAAGGATATACTTGACGCACTCCGCATGGTCCTTGAAAAAAACGATTATATAATGCTGGAAGCTGATTCAGCTGAGCAGGGCCTGAAGGTTTACCAGGCCAGCAGACCTGATTTTATCATTGTTGATCTGATGATGGAGGAAGTGGATGCAGGCAGAAATTTTGTCAAGGAACTGAAACTCCTGCACAATGAAGCACCGATTTATATGCTGTCTTCTGTTGGTGATTCTCTGACTGCAAATGTAAATTTTTCGGATCTTGGGCTGACAGGTGTCTTTCAAAAACCCATTGACATTAATACCCTGCTTACAACACTTAAAGTAAAGCTGAAGTAGCCGAACTACTGACAAACGTGAGGGCAGGATGGCTAAGTCCTGCCGGAGCACAGTTGTATATAATCCTGAAGTTTTTTTGTTCCGAACAATCCCGCAACCAGATGGTACAAAGCAAACAGCTCAAGCGAAAACGGAAGGTACCCGCAGTAACCTAAAAGCGGCATCTCAAAAATGTGAAAAAAACCGACGAACGGGACCTTGTATATCCACCTGGGATATGAGTAGAAATTCCACATTTCCCAGAAAAATCCGCATATCAGGCAGCCTGTCCAGAGAGCAACCACTGGCCGCCAGTCGCCTTTTCCTGTAAAATCAAGCAGAGAGCGATTTTTCAGCCGGACATTAATCGGCTCTATTATGAAATCGACTGAAGCCCATACAAAAGGAAAACAATAAAGCGGCCACAGTAAAAGCAGTATCAGCATGGTACAACCGGTTGCCAGGAGAAAACACAGAACAGATGTGCAGGGACGGAGAATGGGGCCCTGCTTCAGTTTTATTATCCAGTTGAATGTGCCGGCCAGTTCTGCTGTTCCAAACACTGCCGGCATAACTGTAGAAAAACTCAGGGAAGCAAACAGAAAATACTGCAGATCGGTAAAGTACTGCCTTCCGTCATAGAACCAGTTTTGGGTGCGCCAGTTAATAATTTCAAACAGCCACCATGATGGGGCAGATATGAAAAACAGCCCCAGATATGCAAGAGGGCTGCGTGTTAACAGTGAACTGCCTTTGCGAACAGATACCAGTGCGTCAACTGTAAGGCAGTATCCCAGCCACATGGGAAAAAACCCCCAGTGTGTACGCAGGCCGGACAAAGACCAGTTCAGCACCCAAAAAACAATTACAAGCCCTAATCCAAACCAGCCATAAAAGGGAAACCTTTTTTTTACGATGCCAATCATTTTTGCTCGTCAATAAAATCTGTAAAATGCTGTTACAGTAACTGTCTTTAGCTGTTAAATAGCCCCTCTCAGGTCATGTTGCATTAATTGGCTTTTCGGGGCTGAATTGACTCAAATCAAATATCCTGGCAAAGTTGTTAGCTTGTCTGTGATTTCAAATGGTTGTCTCAAGCTGGCAATGAACCCGCAATCGCAATTGTAAAGGCTCATAAATTTCTTAATATGCCTGCTTTTTCTGCTGGAAATTTTTACTTCCAGAGGGAAAAGATTATCTGACTTTTTAATAATAAAATCAACCTCCTGCCGATTTTTAGTTCGCCAGAAATAGATGCCGTCTGTTTCCTGCCTGGTTTTATACAATTGTCCAAACACGAAATTTTCCATCAAAAGTCCCTGGTCGTTTCGCATTTCCAGTAAATTGAAATTTTCTACAAGTGCGTTTCGAATTCCATTATCAACAAAAAACAGTTTTGCCGCTTTTTTCAATTCAGTGGCTTTATTGTTGTAAAATGGCTGAATCCGCTTTATGACAAACGTATCCTCCAGAACATTCATATAATGCGAAACAGTCTCCCTTGACAGGCCTGTTTCATTTGCAGCTGAATTACTTGAAAACAGGGCTGTACTATTTACTGCTGCAAATCGAACCAAATGATTAAATTTTTCGATATTTACGATTGAAAAAATTGCCCGGATATCCTTGATAACATAAGCATCAAGAATCTCCCGCAGATACTTGATTTTTTGATCCTGCCGGGCTATCTTTGCGATTTCCGGGTATCCCCCGAAAACAATAAACTCCTCCAACATGCCGGTTATTTCTTTCCAGCAAAACCGGAGTTCGTCCGCTGTTAAGGCGTAAAAAGGTTTATTCAGTTTATCCGCCCACGCTGTTTTTTCATTAAATACCAGAAACTCTTTAAATGTAAGCGGATACAGGTGAAAAACATATTTGCGTCCTGCAAGAGAATCTTTAAAACGTGTTTTTATCTGGGAGGCTGATGAGCCGCTTAAAACCAGCTTAACTGAATCACCATGATGATCAACCAGAACTTTCACAAAACCTGAAAACTCATTAAAGTACTGAATTTCATCAATAAAAACATAATTTCTTTGCTTTAGATCCATTCCTTGAAATTTCAGATATGCCAAAAATTCATCGACACCTTTTTCAATTAACTGCCTGTCTGAAATTCGCTCGAGATCTAAATAAATGGTCTGTTTTTCCGGCAAATACTGCATGATCCTTTTCAAAAGAGATGTTTTTCCAACTTGGCGCGCGCCAAGAATAAAAATCGCCTGTTTACAGCCCAGATATTCTTTGATTCTTTTCTCTAATAAACGTGGAAACATTATAATTTCTGTAATTATATTAGCCTTTTCTTGCTTTTAATATACATTATTAATAAACTTTTTGCAATGTCTAATCTACATAATTTGCAATTTAGAGGCTGTGGGGGATTATTTCTCAGCTATTTTCTGTGC
>JAJRXD010000082.1 GCA_024276465.1 Deltaproteobacteria bacterium | reverse complement strand
TTTTCAGAAAAGTATGTGGAAACAGGTGCATTAATGTCCATTGGGATTGATGCATTTGATGTGGGCATTCAGGCCGGGGAGATGGCCCGGAAGATACTTTCCGGAAGGGATGTAAACAATGTTCAGCAGGTTGACGCAAGGAAGACAGCTATATCAATAAACATGAAAACAGCAGGGAAACTGGGAATTTCTGTTAATGAAAAAACCATTAAAAAAAATCTCTCCTTTTACAAGCTTATTTAGAGGCTGAACGAAAAGTCCTGATTCTATGCTGTAGGAGCGCCTTCAGGCGCGATATCAGTTCTGTTTTTCGGTTTCCAACCTGAATCAGGGTTTTCGGTCAGACACTATTTAAGTATCCAGATTAATAATTCCGTTTATACTTCCGATATATCTGTGTGGGGTGACCCTGGGACAAGGTCATTTATTTATATACCTGGAGGAATCTTTCCTGAAAAGCAAAAGAAACAAACTTCACTTCCGCAGAAAACTCATGGAACAAAAACAGCAGTTTGTCTCAATTGATTTAAATATTTTACGCATAGACATATTAAAGCCTTTTGACATCTATCTTAAAACAGATGGGGGCAGGCAGCAATATGTACTCTATTCAAAAAAAGGATCGTATTTTACGAACAAAATAAAACAAACCCTCCTGCTCAACAAAGTTAATACCATCTATGTCTCAGAAGACAACAGGGATCTTTATCAGGAATATGTTGAGGACAATTTGCATTATATTATTAAGGATAACAGCATTGCCCCTGATCAAAAATCAAAGATTGTCTATGACTCAAGCAAATATCTCATGGAAAAACTTTTTGAAAATCCGCGTTCCAGTATGTTCGCCCGAACAAAGAAAACAGTTAATAATATAGTCAGGCTCATTCTCTCAGACACAGAAACCACCAGCAGCCTTATCAGAATCAGCGAGTATGATTATTATACTTACACTCATTCAGTAAATGTGGGCATTTTCAGTGTTGCTTTTGCAAGAGAACTTTTAAAAGGAATTTCCGAACAGACGTTTTATGAACTGGGCCTGGGGTTTTTTCTGCATGATATCGGCAAATCCCGTATCCCGGTTGAAATCCTTAATAAAAAAGGTCCTCTTAACGAAGATGAGTGGAACTTTATGAAAAAACATCCTGAAATCGGGTATAAAATCCTGGAAGATACAGGGTATATTAAAAAAGAGTCTGCAACTATTGTTCTTCAGCATCATGAGAGGGTTAACGGATCAGGATATCCAAAGGGCCTTCAGGGAGATGAGATTCACCTCTTTGGTAAGATTTGCTCGTTAGCTGATACTTTTGATGCCATGACAACCAGAAGATCCTATCAAAAAGCATACAGTGCTTTTGAGGCATGTAATGTTATAAAAGATAAGATGATACAAAAAGAGTTTGACAGAGATTTTTTTTCAAAGTTTATTCGTCTTTTCACTCCAGGAGATGTAAATCCCGGGTAAAAACCGGGCGCACAAAAAAAAAGCCCCTGCACCATCAGGGTGCAGGGGCTTTGCCTTTTCCCTGTTACATTACATCATTCCGCCCATTCCGCCCATTCCGCCCATTCCGCCTCCAGGAGGCATTGCAGGCATTCCTGAGTCTTTCTGGTCAGGTTTCTCTGCTATCATTGCCTCGGTGGTAATCAGAAGGGATGAAACACTTGCCGCGTTCTGAAGGGCACAACGAACAACCTTCTTGGGATCAATCACACCTGCCTTTACCAGATCTTCATATTTTTCCGTAAGAGCATTAAATCCAAAGAAATCCTTGCCGTCTTTTACCTTCTCTATAACTATAGACCCGTCATGGCCTGCATTTATTGCTATCCATCTCAGGGGCTCTACTATTGCCCTTTTCACAAGTGCTGCTCCAAGTTTCTGCTCCTCCCCTTCCAGCTGCAGATCATCCAGGGCTGCAAGGCTCCTCACCAGTGCTACTCCTCCACCAGCCACTATTCCTTCCTCTACTGCTGCCCGTGTTGCATGAAGAGCATCCTCTACCCTTGCCTTTTTCTCTTTCATCTCTGTTTCAGTAGCTGCTCCGACATTTATTACTGCTACTCCTCCAACAAGCTTTGCCAGCCTTTCCTGCAGCTTCTCCTTGTCATAGTCAGATGTTGTTTCCTCAATCTGTGCCCGTATCTGTTTTACTCTTCCCTCTATATCACTGCGTTTGCCTGCACCTTCAACAATGGTGGTATTGTCCTTGTCGATTGTTACTCTCTTTGCCTGTCCCAGATCATCCATTGTAATACTCTCAAGCTTGATTCCAAGGTCTTCTGCTATCATTCTTCCACCTGTCAGGATTGCGATATCCTCAAGCATTGCTTTTCTTCTGTCTCCAAATCCCGGGGCTTTCACTGCTGCTATCTTCAGGGTTCCTCTGAGCTTGTTCACTACCAGAGTTGCAAGTGCCTCTCCCTCTATATCTTCTGCTAAAATCAGAAACTGCTTGCCGCTCTGGGCCACCTTCTCAAGAATAGGCAGAAGGTCTTTCATGCTGCTTATCTTCTTCTCATGGATTAAAATATAGCAGTCTTCCATTACAACTTC
This sequence comes from Deltaproteobacteria bacterium, assembly GCA_024276465.1. Taxonomy (GTDB): domain Bacteria; phylum Desulfobacterota; class WTBG01; order CAIYCZ01; family CAIRTM01; genus JAJRXD01. Next base: position 16,881 of record JAJRXD010000082.1, on the reverse strand, counting down.
CATTCTTTCAGGATCTGTAACAAAATATGGCGAAAGATATCCCCTGTCAAACTGCATGCCTTCCACTACATCCAGGCTGGTCTCCATTGTCTTTGCTTCCTCTACTGTAATGACTCCCTCTTTGCCTACCTTGTCCATTGCCTCTGCTATGATATTGCCTATGGTTGAATCATTGTTGGCTGAGATACTTCCAACCTGGGCTATCTCTTTCTGATCTTTTATTGGCTTGCTGAATTTTTCCAGACTCTCAACTACCTTCTCAACTGCAATGTCTATCCCGCGCTTTAATTCCATGGGGTTATGACCTGCTGTTACAAGCTTGCTGCCTTCTTTAAATATTGCCTGTGCTAAAACTGTTGCTGTGGTGGTACCGTCACCAGCCACATCGCTTGTCTTGCTTGCTACTTCCTTTACCATCTGCGCGCCCATGTTTTCAAACTTGTCCTCAACCTCTATTTCCTTGGCAACAGTCACCCCGTCCTTTGTGACTGTAGGTGAACCAAAACTCTTATCTATTAATACATTTCTTCCCTTTGGCCCAAGGGTCACCTTAACTGCGTTTGAAAGTGTATCAACACCCCGTAAGATTGAGGTTCGTCCGTCTTGATCAAACTTTATCTCCTTTGCCATCTTCTTTATTCCTCCATAAATTTATTTATTGTTTGCATTTCAAATTCCGTGCATTGCACGGGGGGTGCAAAAGAAAGCTGCCGGCACTTTCGTGCCTTCTTTGTCTGCCGGATTTTATCCGTTAGACAAAACCATCCCGAATTCAGGGATAGCCGTTTACTTCTCAATTATCCCCAATATGTCGTCTTCTCTCATTATCAAGTACTCGTCTCCCTCTATCTTAACTTCTGTGCCTGCATATTTACTGAAAAGCACCCTGTCACCTTCTTTAACATCCGGCACCGCCTTTTGTCCGCTGTCCAGCATTTTTCCGTTTCCTACAGCTGTCACCATGCCTTCCATAGGTTTTTCCTTTGCTGAATCAGGTATTATGATTCCACCTTTTGTCTTCTCTTCCTCTTCTACTCTCTTGACGATTATCCGATCTTGCAGCGGTCTGATCTTCATAACTTCATCCTCCTAATATAAAACATTGTTAAATTAAAAAACAGTTTGATGCAATTAAGTTAATAACGAATTCTCAATTGTCAAGTATTGCCTTAAAAAATTTTAAATGTATCTAATCCTCATCACCCCCTTTTTTTTCAGATGGCTCCCTGGAGACAATAACACGGGCTGGTCTCAGCAATTTGTCTCTAAGGGAATATCCTTTATGAAATTCTTCGATTACAGTATTACTTTCATAACCACCATGTTCCTGTTGAGCCATTGCCTCATGTTTTTCAGGGTCAAAAGGCTTTCCCACAGAATCAAACGGTTTAACATGAAACTTTTCCAGGGTGTTTATTAACTGTTTCAGAATCATTTCAATCCCGTCAATAACCGGCCCAACATCCTCTGCATCTCCCGCATCTTTTGCCTGTTCCAATGCCCGCTCAAAATTATCCACAACCGGAAGAAGCTCAAGTGCCAGTTTTTCAGTACCATGTTTGATAAGATCTTCTTTTTCCCTGTTCACCCTTTTTTTATAGTTGTCAAACTCAGCCATTGTCCGCAATAGCCTGTCATTGATCTCCTGCTTTTCCTTTTCTGCTTTTTCCAGTTTTTTGGAAAGTTTCTCAGGGGAACCAGTAAAGTCCTCTTTTCCTTCCCTGCGTTCATCTATTTTTTTATGGGCAACCCGGCTAATGTCTTCTTCAGGTCTATTACCAGTTGAAGTTCCTGTTTTCGCTGACTTTTCTGCATCAACCCCTGAATCCTTTAAAAAATCCGCTGTTTTTTTTTCCGTCACAATACCCAAACCTCCTGTTCCTGTTTCTTCTCTTCCAGAGAAATTTAACAATGGAATTGTTAGATTATTAGCTAAAAATTAATAATTACTTTTTTTTTGTCAAGTGCCAAACACAAATTCTTTTTTCAAAGGGTAAAAATAAGAGGTTTTTTGCCTGCGCAACCATGCAGCAAAAATGCGCACTGTATTGCGCATTTTTTTGCATAATTTTTCTTCTGTGTTTTTGCTTATAATATTTTCCAAGTAATTACAACATGTTACAGCCACCGTTTCTTCTGGCACCATTGCTGCAATGGTAAAAAAGTGTTCCGGACAAAAACGGCTTTTTTATATGGATGTTCCTGAGCATTCAACACAGGAGATCCCGGTAATTAACAGATAAATTTGCAGAAACGCAGCACAGAAAGCAAAAGCCACCAGCAGAACGTATGGCTGGTTTCTGCAGATCCATGCTTAAATGAAGGAGAAAAACATGTTCAGGGAAGACATTTACCAGCTTCTTGGAATCAGCAAAAAAACCCCGACTTTTTTAGTTAAAAAATCATTCAGGGATTTTGCAAAAAAAAACCACCCTGATTTTTTCCCTGGAGATCTAAAGAGAGAAGAGAAATTCAAAAGGGTTAGTTCTGCATATCAAAGCTGGAAACTGGTCCAGGGCACAATTGGTGAAATAAAAAGGTTAAGGCTGAATTCCGATGTTATAAATCCTCCGGGCTTCAGGCCATGGAAGTTTAGCTGCAATGCATGCGAATGAAGCTTTCCAAAATTATGAATTTTTCGAATTTTATCACTATTACAGTTTCTGTTCTGATTTCATTTAAGCAAATCTGTTAAAAAACACCTTTCAAAACTCAAGTCTGTAATTTTAATGGCGATACATAAATAAAATTTCAAGGAAGAACATTATATTGAGTTGAAAGGAGAAAAAATGAAATTAGGCCTTAGAGAAAAGTTTTTAGTCCCTACTCTAATGCTTGTATTAGCAGGCACATTATCAACAGCTTTGATATCTTTTTATTATTCGAAGAATATGCTGGAAGATTTAATGGTTGGCCAGCTTGAACAAAATTCCAAGTCAACTCTGGATTATATAGTATCATGGGTGGATAACAGGAAAAAGGATATAACCTTGTGGTCTCAGCACACCAACATGGTACAGGGCATCTATATGACACGATCCTCTGGTGATGAGGGAACCTCCTTTTTTCTGCAGGATGTTTACAAACTTTTAAAAAAATACAGCAAGGCTCATCAATATTATGAAAATCTCAGTCTTGTTAACAGTAAGGGCGATGTGCTTACCACTTCTAATGATAAGCTGCAGGATGGTGAAATAACAGGTGAGCACACTAATATTAAGGGGATGGACTTCTTTCAGAAGTCTATGGAAGGCAGGGTAATAGTGACTGATGTGCAGCGCAGCGGATTATCCGGCAGACCAGTGTTTATCATCTCTGCACCTGTAATATTTACTGCGGGCGACAGCAATGAGGTTATAGGCATATTATATGGGGTTGTGGACCTGCTGTATTTTTCAAACAGGTTTGTAGAGAAAATTAAAATGGGGGAAAATGGATATGCATATATTTTCAACAACGATGGAACTGTAATTTCTCACCCTGATAAATCCCTTGTAATGAACCTGAACATTATGACAGACACAGAATTTGGGAAAGATATGGCAGAAAAAAACTCGGGTCTGTTTGCCTATAATGCTGACGGGAACAAATGGATGGTGGCTTTTGAAAAGGATTCAGAGCTTGGATGGACAGTAGCATCAGTAGCTGATGTTAACGAACTTTTCAACCCGGCAAAAAAGCTTTCCTATTTCAGCATAGTAGTAACTTTGGTCATTGTTTTACTGTCTTTGATTGTAATATTTTTTACAGCAGCAAAAACAGTCGGCCCAATAAAAAAAATTACAATATCACTGGATAATGTGGCCAATGACGTATCCGTTGCAGCAGCCCAGGTCTCAGGCTCAAGTCAGCAGCTGGCAGACGGGGCAGCTTCTCAGGCCGCATCACTTGAAGAAACATCCGCATCACTTGAAGATCTTGGATCAATGGCAAGTCGTAATTCCGACAATGCACAGCAGGCAAGAAATTTTTCCAATGAAGCCAGGGATGAAGCTAAAAACGGTTCCAGGGCTATGGACAAACTCCTCAATGCAATGGAAGGTATAAGCGAGAGCAGCACTAAAGTCGCTCAGGTTGCAAAAGGCATTGAGGAAATAGCATTTCAGACTAATCTTCTGGCACTAAATGCTGCTGTTGAAGCAGCACGCGCAGGGGATGCGGGAAAAGGATTTGCAGTAGTCGCAGCAGAAGTGAAAAATCTGGCACAGAAAGCTGCTGAGCAGGCTAAAACCACCAGCACACTTATTGCTGAGAGCGTAACCAGGACAGAGGAGGGCAGCGAACAGGCACGGAAGGCTGACAGCAGGCTTAAGTCCATATTAACAAGTGTTGAAAAGGTTGCAGGCTTTGTCAGTGATATTGCCATGGCAAGCAAAGAACAGGCACATGATTTTGCTCAGATAGGTTCTGCAGTTGCCACAATGAGGGACGTGATGGAACATACCTCTGCAACCTCAGAGGAGTCAGCAGCAGCCAGCAAACAGCTTTTTTCTCAGGCAGACCATTTAAAATCATTAATAACTTCACTTGATACTATGGTTATTGGATCAGATGGTGCAATTAAAATGTCAGCACAGGACATTCCAGCAGACGCTGCTACAGGAAAAACTTTTATCAGGGGACAAAAAACAAAAAACAGGGCTTTAACATCTCAAAGCCAGGCACCTGCTGGGGTAAAACCTGAAGAGATTATTCCTTTAACTGAAGATGAAATGGGGGATTTCTGAACACTTAATTGAAATACCTGACAACAAGCAGCTTATTAAAAAAATTTACTGAAAGATGCATCAAAACAGCAGGCCAAAAAGAGTTGCCCCGGTAGCATATATAACCCCATACAGTTCCAGAGATAATGCAACTGATAACCTCTATTTCCGGCTTGCCGAAATGCAATATGGTGAAGGGGATCATTTGAATCAAAATACTGCCTTCTTTAAATTTCTCCCGTAATCCAAACAATAAATAACCTCTGAAAAAAAACTCCCATCCCAGCATATAGACTGCCGTATTTAACATGTACGTAATGATGTCAAAATTCCGGGTTGCATAATATGTCTTCATGCCATGAGATGAAGCACCCAGATAAACCAGAGGAATGGCGAAAAGCAGATAAAGACATGACAATGGAAACCAGAATCGAATTTTTCCCAGCCCAAGCCCCATTTCAAACGGGCTTTTTCTCAACATCAGGCCAGACACTGCTAATGGCAGAATACCATAATATAATAACGCGCTCAGGTGCCGCCCGCCAGCAGGATGATACCTTTCAAGGATAATAAAAACCAAACCCGTTGATATGACGACAGCAGCTGTGCGATACCTCTTTATAAATTCCGAAAAGCCCTTTAACCCTGATAAAAAATCTTCTTTCATTACCTCTGAATTACATTTATGTTTAAGTTAATGAACTCGTAAAAAGTCAATAGTCAGACGGCTTCCTGTTAACTTGGTGGCCGAACAGAAACCTTTTTTTGCCAGCGATGGCTGTAGGAGCCGGCTTTAGCCGCGAAAAACAGACCTGATATCGCGCCTGAAGGCGCTCCTACAGAAAATTATTGTTCAGGTTTTAACCTGAATCCGGGTTTTCGGTCAGGCATTGCTTAACAGGTCAGGAGGTTTTTCTCAGGTTCATGAACGGCCGCTCAATTCCAGCATGAACGAAAACAGAAAAGACAAGTGTAACCATCAAAACCAACAGGGCAGCCCCCAGAATCCATATTATTTCAAGATTGACTGGTTTTCCAAACAGCCTGATCATTGCAAAGTACAGGACAGCGCCAATAAGCAGATGAAACAGATAGATTGAGTAAGAAAGCTGTGATAGAGGATACCACATTTTCAAAGATAAAAATCTTCCTACTGCCTTTCCCAGTCCGTTTGGATATAAAGCTGCCATCATGATAAAAGCAGTTCCCATGCTGAACACGTTTCTGCCTGCAATTAAAAAACCATATTTAAAGGTATCCGAAACTGTAAAATGTGGACTATAGTATGGGATAGACAGTAAAAGCAGATTGAAAGCAAAAATAACAACAATGATGCCGTTAACCAGGCTGGATTTTTTTTTGAAAAATACGGTCAGCTTATCAGTATGGTGGAGGTGAAGATATGCAGCCAGCATTCCGCAAACTATGGGCCCGAACCTTGTACGGAGTTTAAAATACGTTAAATCAAAATATGACGGGTTGAAGTTTTTCAGCCCCGGGAAAATAAGCTCCGGCATATGATGCTGCAGGATATCACTGCTGGTCATTATTACAAAAGCTCTGACAACAAATGAAGCTACCAAAAGCACAAGTATGGCCTGCCACCTGTATTTTGTTTTAAAAATTACGAACATCAGAAAAAAAGGGCAGAGAATATAGAACTGTTGTTCTACTGCCTGGGACCAGCTCCACATCATAAACATTTTTTTGAATGCAACAAGGTTGTTAACATACAAAAGGTTAGCCCATGCATATTTAATGTTCTGTCCATTAAACAGAATCGCTGTTACAAGCAATGCAGGCAGATATAGAGGGGTTAGCCGTAACCATCTGTTAAGGTAAAACCGCTTCAGGTTTATCTGCTGTCTCTGCGCATATTCCCTCATAAGAATCATACTGATCAGAAATCCGCTGAGAACAAAAAAAACATCAACTCCTTTGTCTCCGTGCCAAACCCATATTAAGTATTTCGGAAACGACCTTATGAATTCCAAAAATGTTTTTTCCGGAACCATAAATTGAAGGTGAAAAAAAGTATGAAAAACAGTTAAATACAAAACAGACAGGGCACGCAGTCCATCCAGTGGGGGCAGGTTATGATCTGGTCTTCTGAAGATGTGCAGAAAATTTTTTCTGAATGAGAACGATTCTTTCAAGGTCACAATAAATACCGAATTAAACACAAGGTATCGTGATTGGCTTTAATAGTAATCCCTGTTGTCCTCTGCTGTTTTTCTACAATAATCACGCAGGGTATCAACAGCTATAAAAAATTCCCTCATTGCCATCACCCAGAAATATTTACCCCTGTCTGTGAGCTCAACAATATTATCTGATTCCCTGATTGAACAGGAAAACTTCAAAAGCAGGGACTCAAGCGGAAGAGCTTTTCTGTAGCTTTTCATGAATTTAGCTTTAAAGTTATCTTTGGACATTACCAGGCCGAACAGCTTCATAAGAAAAAAATAGTGCAGATTCTCTTTTCCTGAGAATTTTTTGACCCGGCCAACTGGAAACTGGCCGATGCTTATTTTGTGTATGTATTCTTCAAGACAAAAAGTGTTTGCATAGATAGAGTCGTTAAAATATCCGAAAGCACCACTCCCGGTTCCAATATATTTTTCATATGCAATAATATATTCATCAATCATTGACTCTTTACGTGAAAAGCACCACGCGGTTGAGCCGGTATATTTTTTTTTCATCCTTTCAAGAATGATAAAGTAAAACTTTTTTTCCTGTTTGTAGTCAATATTGCCCAGGCTTTTTCTCAGGACTGCCTCCACAGACGTTGCAGTCATTAAAGGATAAAATGTTACCTGTTCAGGCAGCAACCTGTCTATAATATCAAGATCCTGCCTTAAGCTTTTTTCTGTCTGTAAAGGAATATTAAAAATTAAATCTACATTTAGAGTATCAAACACACCCACAGCATTTCGAAGTTTTTCCTGAATTGCTCCCCCATCTCCATATTTTTCATATCTTCCTATATATTCAAGGAGGTTATCATCAAAACTCTGCACACCTACACTCAGCCTGTTAACACCGGCATTTTTAAGAAGCATCATGTTTTTGTCGTTTATGTGATTTGGATTTGTTTCTACGGATATTTCTTTGATGCTGAACAGTGATTTTGTGACCTGAAGCGTTTCAAGGAGCTTATCCATTGCAATCGTAGGTGTGCCTCCACCAATGTATAAACCTTTAAAGTCGTAACCCGCATCTTTATACATTTGCAGTTCTTTCCACAGAGCATCAAAGTATTTGGCGGCAAGTTTTTCTTCAAATACATATCGGTGAAAAGAGCAATAAGGGCAAAGCGTCTCACAAAAAGGTATGTGTACATAAAGCAGATAGTCATCATTATCAGTCTGTTGTTTTACAGGCACGGGAAAGGATCTGACCTCGTCAAATTCCAGCACAGCCTTCATTTTTTTTCTGAAAAATTTATTCAGTACCGGCTCAATAAAATACACGGAATGCTCCTTTGCATCTGGAGATTTTTATGAGGGTATGCGGGAAGACAGGCATGATCGATTGATGGGTCTCTTTTATATTTATACATGTTAGAACATGCAGCTGCAATACACAAAATTCTTATCTTATGCTTGTTTACAATAAAATGCAAAACTCTTCAAACGCTCCCTTGAAATCCTCCCTGTGCACTTCAACTTTTTTTACAACAGCATAAGAAGGACCATCATGGCACCACACAATCATCTTCTCAATATCATCTTCCTCCCCCTCAAACATAGCCTCTACCCTGCCGTCGGGGATGTTCCTGACCCATCCCTTCAGGTTATATTCCTCTGCAGTCCTTTGTGTCTCAACCCGAAAAAATACGCCCTGGACCCTTCCTTCAACAAAAACGTGGGCACGTGCTTTAGCCATATACACTGCTCCTTCTTTTAAAAGCAGACAAATGGTGCAAGTATAGGGTATCACCAGTGTTTAGTCAAACAGGGAACATGTGATGTCATTTAAAAATCAAAAGCGCACGGGCAGAGAGAGGGATTAACATTTTCTCATATACATAAAAAACTCCCTGTTACCCTTCTGTCCTGGTACAGGCGACTCCATGATTCCGGCAACAAACAGTGAAAGGCTGCGCGAGACGAGGACAAGGTCTTTTATCACTGATTGAAACTGTTGTTTGTCCCTGACAATACCGCCTTTGCCAACCATTCTTTTTTTCACCTCAAACTGCGGTTTAACAAGAGCAAGTATTTCACCTTTCGGGGTTAAAAGAGTAATAACATGTGGAACTATTTTTTTCAGGGAAATAAATGAAGCATCGATTACCGCCAGCCCGGGCAGGGGGGTTATATTGTCCGGAGAAAGATTTCTGATGTTAGTCCTGTCAAGGCTTACAACCCTGTTATCATTCTGAAGGTTCCATGCAAGCTGCCCGTAGCCCACATCAACTGCAAAAATCCGTGAAGCACCTTTTTGCAGGAGACAGTCGGTAAACCCTCCTGTGGATGCACCAACATCCAATACTGTTTTACCGGCAACCGAAACATTAAAAATCTCAAGGGGCTTTTCCAGTTTTGCCCCTCCCCTGCTGACATAAGCTGACTGGGAATCTTTAACTCGTATGCGTGAAGAAAGTGAAATCAGAGTTGACGGTTTGTCAACCCTGTGGTCATCAACCACAACCTTGCCTGCCATAACAAGAGACCGGGCATGGTGCAGAGTTGATGCAAAACCTGTTTCAACAAGGATATAATCCAGACGCTTTTTTCTCTTCCCTGTCAAAGCCTGCCTGCTTCTGGTTTATTGTTGTTTTTACAGTATTGTAAATCCCATCGCAATCGATCCCGTATTTTGCCCTGAGCATCTTCTGTGGCCCATGCTCTACAAAAATATCAGGGATACCGAGACATACAACCTTCTTTTCAATATTGTGCAACTGGAGCACCTCAAGTACAGCTGTTCCAAAACCCGCCTGAAGTACGTTTTCTTCTACAGTAATTATTGCCTCGACCTTTTCGGAAAACTCAACAAGCATGTTTTCATCAATGGGTTTTATGAATCTGCTGTTAATAACAGCACAACTTATCCCTTCTGATTCAAGCCTTTCGGCAGCATCGAGTGCCGGCCTGACTGTCGATCCGACAGCAAAAACTGCCACGCTTTCACCCTTCTTTAAAACCTCTGCTTTGCCAACAGGTATTGTCTTGAAAATCTGGTCCAGAGGGACACCTAATCCCTTTCCCCGGGGATATCGAATAGCAACGGGTTGTTTTAGCTGAAAAGCTGTATGGATCATGTGTTGAAGCTCATTTTCATCCTTTGGGGCCATAAAAACCATGTTTGGCATGGGGCGCAGAAAAGAAATATCAAAAAGCCCATGGTGTGTGGGCCCATCCTCACCAACAATACCTGCTCTGTCAAGCATGAAAACAACAGGAAGATTCTGAAGACACACATCATGGAGAATCTGATCATAAGACCGCTGAAGAAAGGTTGAATATATTGCCGCAACAGGGCGAAAGCCCTCAGCAGCCATCCCGGCCGCAAAGGTTATTGCATGCTGTTCGGCAATTCCAACATCAAAAAAGCGGTCCGGAAACTCATTTTCAAACCCGCTGAGTCCGGTTCCGCCTGTCATACCTGCTGTAATAGCAACCACGCGGGAATTTTCTTTTGCTATTTTAGTAAGTGCATCGCCAAAAACCTCGGTGTAACTGGCAGCACCTTTTGGGGACAATGGCTGTCCGCTTTCTTTGTCAAATGGCCCTACACCGTGAAAAGAAGTCGGGTCTTTTTCTGCCGGCCCATACCCCATCCCCTTCCTGGTCAGCACGTGAAGGAGTATAGGACCGCGTAAATTTTTTATATTGTTCAGATTCTCCACAAGCATATCAATTCTGTGACCAAGAATCGGCCCGAGGTATATAAAACCCAGCTCCTCAAAAATAAGACCCGGGACAAACAGGCTTTTGAAAAATCCTTCGGACTGCCTTACAAGTCTGAAAACAGATTCTCCTATAGCAGGAATTTTTCCAAGAATTGCTTTTAATTCATCCCTGAACTTATTATAGGTTTGCCCTGAGATAAGACGCGAAAGAGAGGATGAGAGGGCTCCGACATTCGGGGAAATTGACATTTCATTGTCATTCAAAACAACAATCAGATTTTTCTTTATGTGCCCAGCATAGTTTAGCCCCTCAAATGCCATACCAGCCATAAGTGATCCGTCTCCAATAATAGCTATAGCCCTGTGTCCGTCATTTTTCAGGCAACCTGCCTGGGCCATTCCAAGAGCTGCCGAGATAGAAGTGCTGCTGTGTCCCACATTAAATGTGTCATAAGGGCTTTCATCACGTTTTGGAAATCCGCTCAGGCCCCCATACTGGCGCAGGGTGTCAAAATCCTCTTTTCTTCCTGTAAGAATCTTGTGGGCATAAGTCTGATGTACAACATCCAATACCAGCTTGTCTTCAGGGGTGTTAAATACATAGTGCAGCGCGATGGTCAGCTCCACAACTCCGAGACTGGCAGCAATGTGCCCCCCGGTCTTTGAGACTGTATCAATTATAAGCCGGCGTATCTCATCTGCCAGCAAGGGAAGAGTTTTAATGTCCAGTTTTTTCAAATCAGCCGGGGTATTGATTGTATCTAAAATGTTTTCCCTGACTGCTTTTTCTGTTTGATTTTTATTATTCCTGTTCATCAAAAAGTTCCTGACTAATATTGCCATTATCATCCTTGAGGAGAATCTGCACCTTTTTTTCAGCCTCATCCAGTTTTTGAGAACAGAAACGGGAAAGCTTTATCCCCTCTTCAAAAAGAGACAGTGCTTCATCGAGAGGCAACTCGGAATCCTCCAGACGCTGGACAATTTTTTCAAGTTCTTCAAGTGCTTTTTCGAATTTTTTTTTTGCCATGATATTTCCCGCCCCTAAGTACACACCTTTTTCACTCGACAGTCAACCTCGCCCTTGCTGAATTTTATATTTACATTATCACCATGTTTAAGAACTCCTGCATCCTTTACAATGCCCATGGAAGGAATAAGTCTTGTAATGCTGAAACCCCTCTCAAGGACATTTAAAGGACTCAGTGCATTTAACTGCTTAATACAGGTTTTCAATAAAGTTCCTTTTTTATCATTTATTGACTGGATACAGCTTAAAACATCTTTTGCAAGATGGTCTGTCCTGATTCTCTTATTAACAATCTTATTTAACGGAGCATGCGACAAAATGTTTCTATGTGAGTTTTGTATAACAGCCTTTTTATGCCTGATAAATCGTGGTATTGTCTTAAGTAAACGCATGTGCACTTCATCCTGTTTCAGCTGACTGTCAATAATCCTTTTTGCAGGATATTGAAGATGACTGTACAGGAAGTCAAGTTTGCTCCTGCTCCTTTCAAAATACTGGACAAAAACATTTTTCATTCGAAAAACTGAATGGGAAAGACGCTGAATAATTTCTGTTTTCTCCTTTACCACCAGTTCTGCAGCAGCTGAAGGTGTTGGCGCCCTTAAATCCGCCACAAAGTCAGCAATGGTAAAATCTATCTCATGGCCAACTGCAGAAATCAAAGGAATTTTTGACCTGTAGACAGCCCTTGCGACTTTCTCCGTGTTGAATGCCTGGAGGTCCTCAAGTGAACCGCCTCCCCGGGCCAGAATGATAACATCGGCTAAACTGCTGTTGTTAACGGTTTTAATCGCTTCATCTATTTCATACGGGGCTTCATCACCCTGAACCACTACGGGAACTATGATTGTCTCCGTGTTTGGAAATCTTCTGGATATAATTTTAATAATATCCCGCACTGCTGCTCCCGTAGGTGAAGTAATAACTGCAACTCTTTCTGGAAAAAACGGTAGGGGTTTTTTCTTTTCACTGTCAAAAAGACCCTCTTCCTGAAGCTTTTTTTTGAGCTGCTCAAAGGCAAGCTGAAGCTTACCAATGCCCCTGGGCTCCATTATTTCAACAATAAACTGATATTCGCCACGCGGCTCATATACATTTATCCTTCCATGACAGATCACTTTAAGGCCATCCTCCGGTATAAAATGCAGAAATCTGTTTTTCATGCGAAACATAACAGCCTTTATCTGGCTCCGCGCGTCCTTAAGAGTCAGATAGCAATGGCCTGATGCAGGGATTGCCAGGTTTGAAATTTCACCTTCAACCCATATGTCCGTATATTGCGGCTCAAGTGATCCCTTAATGTGTTTTGTAAGCTCTGACACTGTAAATGTAAACCTGTTTTTCATGCGGCCTCAAAAGATATTTGCTAATTATATAATTTAACAGAATATCATAATTGATGTATATATTCCAATTTAAATTTATGGCCATGTTTTTCCCCTTTTGGCATTCTAACCCAGAATTTGCAGTCCCGATTTCAACGTGACTGCAAATTCTGGGCAAAGACAGTTACTCTGTATCAAGACTGGTAGGACTTCCCTTTGATAAAGGCTTGATTAACCGGTTAAAAGTTGCTAAGGTATTGCCTTAACAGCAGCCGGGCGATTAGCTCAGGTGGATAGAGCGTTGGCCTCCGGAGCCAAAGGCCGTGGGTTCGAGTCCCTCATCGCCCACCAGCACAAATAAAACGTAAAATCAGATGTTAGATACTGCAGAGTGAAAACCCTGCTTTAATTTTAAGGGCATGCCATAAAAACAGGTGATTGATGACTTCAAACTATGCTTGATTTAAAAAAACAGAAAACTGAAAGTTTTATACTTAAAAACATCTCCAGGGACCAGGCAAAAGACACAGGCATGGCAATGGTTCTGATATCTCTTTTAGCAGGTCTTCTGGGACAAAAACAGCTGCTTATTGTATTAGCTGTTGCTTTACTGATCATTAACATGACCCTGCCGTTGGCTTATCGTCCTGTTGCCGTGGTATGGTTGGGACTTTCTCATTTGCTGGGCACAGTAATGTCAAAAATCATACTGACAGTGCTTTTTTTTCTACTTGTTACTCCCGTCGGTTTAATGAGAAGGGCATCAGGAGCTGACACGTTGCAGCTGAAAAAATGGAAAAAAAGCCGGTCCAGTGTTTTTAAAATTCGCAACCACAGGTTTAATGCCAAAGATATTAAGGTTCCCTATTAGGGGGAACATAAACTGCAATATTTCAGGAGATTTGGAGGATTAACACATGGAGTTTCTGCGTGATTTATGGGGATTCCTTAAAGTTCGAAAAAAGTTTTGGCTTCTCCCGATAATATTAACTCTGCTTCTGTTTGGTGCATTAATTGTACTGACAAGCGGTTCTGCTATTGCCCCGTTTATTTACACCATATTTTAACAAGGCTGAACATGTCTGAAGCAATACTGGGATTGTCCGCATATTATCATGACAGCGCTGCCGCATTACTGGTGGACGGAGAAATAGTTGCCGCCGCCCATGAAGAACGGTTTACCCGTAATAAGCATGACAGCTCCTTTCCTGTCAATGCAGTCAGGTATGTGCTGGATGAGGCAGGGGTTGGGCTTGATGATTTGTGTGCTGTTGCGTTTTATGACAAACCATACCTGAAATTTGAAAGACTGCTTGAAACCTATCATGGGCTGGCACCACACGGGCTTAAAAGCTTTCTTTCAGCAATGCCTGTCTGGATTAAAGAAAAACTTTTTATGCGGAAAATGCTCAGGGATGAACTGGCTAAAATAGGTCCCGGCAAACCCGAATTTCTTTTCCCGGAGCACCACCTTTCACATGCAGCAAGTGCTTTTTATCCCTCTCCATTTGAGGAAGCTGCGATCCTTACTTTGGACGGGGTGGGTGAATGGGCTACCTCTACTATCGGCAGGGGCAGGGACAATGAAATAGAGATCCTTCGTGAACTTGATTTTCCCCATTCTCTGGGGCTTCTCTACTCTGCATTTACCTGTTACTGCGGATTCAAGGTAAACAGCGGGGAGTATAAGCTGATGGGACTTGCCCCTTATGGTCATCCTGACACAGAACAGACAAAAAAGTTTAAACGGATTATCCTGGACAACCTCGCTGATGTTCGGGAGGATGGATCCATGCTTTTAAATATGGATTATTTCAATTTTGCAGCAGGACTTACCATGTGCCATAATGAAAAATGGGAAAGTTTATTTGGCATTCCAGCAAGAAAACAGGAAAGTAATCTGACCCAGCCTTACATGAACCTCGCTCTTGCTGCTCAGCAGATAACAGAAGAAATTGTACTGCTTATGGCGGAAACCGCCCGAAAGCTTACAGGAAGCCGGTTTCTTGTAATGGCAGGAGGAGTTGCACTAAACTGTGTTGCAAACGGAAAGCTTCTGCGAAAGGGCATTTTTAAAGATATATGGATTCAGCCTGCTGCAGGAGATGCAGGAGGAGCAGTAGGTTCAGCCTGTGCTGCATGGTATATTGGCAAAAAGAGGGAGAGAAGAATAAGTCCGTGCATGGATTCAATGAAAGGGGGTTATCTTGGGCCTGAATTCGGATGCGTGGAAATTGTACGGACGGCAAAAAAAAACAAAGCACCATACCGTTATTATTCTGATTTTGGGGAGCTTTGTGAAAAGGTTGCCGGGCTTCTTGAACAGGGAAATGTTGTAGGATGGCTTCAGGGGCGGATGGAATATGGTCCCAGAGCACTGGGGAACAGAAGCATCCTGGGCAATCCATGCCATCCTGAAATGCAGAAAAAGCTGAACCTCAAAATCAAATACCGGGAGGGTTTCAGGCCTTTTGCCCCGTCCGTCATGGAAGAAGAGATCGAAAATTACTTTGACCTGGACCGTCCTTCACCATATATGCTTCTGGTCGCGCCGGTACTGGAAAGTCGCAGGAATCCATTACCTGAGAATTACAGTCAGATGGAAATGTATGACAGGCTCTATCATCCGAGATCTGACATTCCTGCTGTTACACACGTAGATTATTCGGCCAGGGTTCAGAGCATAAATAAAAACAGAAATGAGAGGTTCTGGAAACTCATTAGCTCCTTCAGGGAGAAAACAGGTTTTGCTCTTCTTGTTAATACAAGCTTTAATGTTCGTGGAGAGCCCATAGTATGTACACCGGAAGACGCTTACAGGTGCTTTATGAGAACAAAAATGGATTATCTGGTGATGGGCGATTATTTCTTTGAAAAAAACGACCAGCCCGGGTGGGAAGAAGAAAAAAACTGGAAAGATGAATTCCAGTTGGATTAGTGTCAGAGCAAAAGAGCATAGCACGATATTAAGAGAAAATTTTTTATTTTATTCGTTATACTGTTTTGACAGTTCTGCTTTTGTTTGAAGTGAGCTAAAGTACAAGGGGCGCAATCTCCCTCCTGCCCTACAAATATGCGTTGAACAGGCTGGCAAAATCTTTCTTGATGGCTCCGGATATATTGAACAGGACTCCACCGGCAAAACAGTCGAGATTAACCAGGGCATTAATGCTGGAATCCTCGATATTAATATTAGCAAGCCTTTTGCTGAAACACCTGTTAACTATCCTGATATCATCATAGATCTTTGCAAGATTTTTCAAATC
Source organism: Deltaproteobacteria bacterium (assembly GCA_024276465.1). Taxonomy (GTDB): domain Bacteria; phylum Desulfobacterota; class WTBG01; order CAIYCZ01; family CAIRTM01; genus JAJRXD01. The sequence goes on along the minus strand of JAJRXD010000082.1, from coordinate 691 downwards.
CCAGTCAGACTGTTTTCCCTGCCTGTACAAAAAATACTGCGCAACGAGATACATGGACATCACCCTGAAAGTCGTTTCCTCATCTGTTGCAAAGGGCAGATGGAAGCGAACGAGGGGTTTAAGTTTTTTCATGACAGGGCATCCTCCTGTTACCATGTATATTCCTGTTAATGAGCTTAATGCTTCCTGCAGAGAGGTATCCTTAATGCATGTTCTCTCAGTGCTTGTAAATTCAACTTTCACCCTTTCGTAAGATGCAAAACACTGAAAGGAGTCTATCAGCTCAGTCATGCTTATTGCTGTCGGGCAGAAGTTCTGTGCGCCCTGGCTTAGAGGACAATTGGAACATTTATAATAATCCAGCAAAGTCCAGTCAGGATAGGTTGATTTTTCATTCTGTATAAGGTTCAGTGTCCTGTGATCCAGAAGAATCTCAAACTCTTTTGTTACGCTGTCAGGAAAGACAAATTTATAATTATAGATGATTGTTTCGGAAAACCTGTTGTGCTGCATTGGTAAACTTTCACATATATGGCTTACTGCTATAACATACTGATGGCTTCGTAAAAAGTCCAACTTCGGCGTTGCGCGGCATCCTTTCCCGATATTAATCGGGATACAGTAAGTACGCCTCATCCTGGAGGATTTGCGCGCCTTGAATTTGAAGCTTTTTACTTTGCCATCGAATTTT
>JAJRXD010000081.1 GCA_024276465.1 Deltaproteobacteria bacterium | reverse complement strand
TTGTGTCAAACCTGTAACGGCGCAACAAAGATAGTCATTGCGAGGCCGAAGGCCGCGGCAATCTTTTTGGCAAAAAGCACAAGATTGCTTCGCTAAGCTCGCAATGACATGCGACTTTATATTGTTGACACGACACTACCAGGTAATGGATGATTGCAGGGTGTGCAAAATATGCATCGAAACAATAATGACGATGGTGCAGTATTTAGGTGTTATACAACCCGTTCCTGAGCCCTGATGCCCGAACAACCTGCTTTTTGACTGCTGACCTGAATACTCTGTTGTTCATCCATATTTCCGCGCTTTTAGTGGCCCTTGTTATTCCAGTATAGATAAGCTCACGGGTAAGTACAGGAGATTCTTTTTCCGGTAAAATCATCAGAATATTTTCAAACTCAGAGCCCTGTGATTTGTGGACTGTCATGGCATAAACAGTCTCATGCTCCGGCAGAAGCTCTGGGGCAAAATCCCGGAATGTTCCGCTTTGCCCCTGAAAAAAAGCACGTGGGTCGCTGTTTTCCTCTTTCCATATTATGCCCGTATCTCCGTTGAAAAGCTTGAGGTTATAGTCATTTCTAATTACTATAATCGGGCGGCCATGATACCATCGGCTGGCAGGGTTTATCATCTTCTGATCAGCAAGAATTTTTTCCGAAAGCCTGTTCAGAGCAGATACCCCGAACGGACCTTTCCTCAAAGCGCACAGAATCCGGAACAGCTCAATGCGCTTAAACGCTTCTGCAACACCCGGTGATTTCAATAAATTGCCAAACCAAGCAAGTATCCTGCTTTCAAGGCAACTGCCAAGCTTGCCCGGTTTTGGAAGCTGTAACCATGAGATGTCCGGATATTTTTCTGTTTTCAAAAGTTCCAGTGCTGAATCTCCTGCACCTTTATTTACTGCAGTGCTTAACCTTCCGATTCCACTGTCAGCACCAAAGCGATAGTTTTTCTTAAGCTCGCTGATACAGTCATAAAGTTTCGGAACAGTGTCCCTCGACACAGGCAGATTCTCCTCTGTAACCTCTTTAAAAACCCTGCAAAAATCTGCTGAAAACACCTGTACACTTTCATTGCAGCAGATGTCCCCCAGAACCGCTCCAGCCTCAACAGATGCAAGCTGATCCTTATCTCCAAGAATAATGATCTTTGCATCCGCCCGTGTGGCAAGAAACAGCTTTGTCATTAAAGGCAGAGCTACCATTGAGGCTTCATCAACAACCACCACATCAGCTGGCAGGGGATTGTCCTCATTGTAACGCTGTTTTACAGAGCCAGGCACAGCACCAAGCAGGCGGTGCAAAGTCGATACAGAATCAGGAATTGCTTCCACCACCTGGTCTGAGCATAAATCCTGCAGATGCTTTTTTTTCGCTTTTTTAATGGCTGCCTGGAGCCGGTCAGCTGCTTTTCCCGTGGGAGTAGCCAGTTTTATTGTTATATCCTTCTGTGCAAGCTCAATAAGCAAAGCAAGAATTTTTGCAACTGTTGTGCTCTTTCCTGTGCCAGGGCCTCCGCATATGACAGCAAAGTTTTTCATAACAACAGTAAATGCAGCTGTTTTATTTTCTGTGTCAGGGAAAAGGCGGGAAAGCCCCCGGCTCAGACTTTCCATGGAAAAATCCTGCCTGACAGCTGCGCGCTTCCTTAACTCATCAATAAGCTTTTGCTCATATTCCCAGTATTTGTGCAGATAAAGCCTTGAGGAATTGTCAAGAATTAGAGGTTTGAAATCACCGGGAACCCCAACAACAGGGCTGGCCATTAGAATTTTTATCCATTTGGAAAGCCCGGGGCAGACAACTGGATCAGCCCCCTGGTTTTCAGGAATCTGTTTCCCGGCCTCAGTCGAAAGGTCAAGACAGACATGACCTGCTCCTGTGTTTCTGCTCAGCAGGGCTGAGGCAAGGAAAAGTTCAGGGTCATGCCTGCCGGAAAGCTTCAGCATAAAACGGGCAAAGTGGATGTCAATGTCTGAAAAAATTTCCGGATTATACTGTTCTATATTTTCTGTCCTGAGTGTTTTCATATATGATCATTATTGTATCAGCTGTCTCTTCATTTCCCTGATCATTGCCTCCTGCGGCCTGTCTCTGTAAATCCCGAACTGTGGCCCTCTCCCGGGGTCAACCCCGCGAAGGAATATATAATACACACCTCCAAAATCTCTTTCATAGCTGTATTCCGGAATCCGCACAGAAAGATACTGATGCAGCGCCAGTGTATATATATGATACTGCAACATGTAAAAGTCCTGCTGCATGACAGTGCAGAGGTTTTCCTGCCTGTAATCTTCAGGTCTTGTACCCAGCAGGTTTGACTTCCAGTCCACAAGATAGAATCGGTTGTTGTGCTTAAAAACAAGGTCAATAAACCCTTTCATAAATCCCTGCACAGGTGAAAATTTCAGGTTTCCGATCAGCTCCGGAAAATATCCTGCAGATCTCCTGTCACTGTACCTGGAAAATATTTTCTGTAATAACTCTATGGATGTGAGCCGCAGAGGAAAATAAAAACCAAGCTCAGACACTTTATCACCGGGCATAATTTCAGAAAGCGTAAAACCCGCATCATCTGGATCAAGTTGAACCGAAAGCACATTTTTTATCATGGTACAAACAACCGGCTGCCACTTCTCATCAAATCCATACGCATTGAGCTTGCCTGAGACAAGCTCCCCCCCTGGCAGGATATCAGGATCTGTAAAATCCAGATGCTCCAGGATGTCATGGAGCATGGTCCCTGCTTTTGCACCAGAGGGCAATGAAAAAATATCATCCGGCCCATTTTCTCTGCCGGGATTTTCATCGCAAGTGTAAAATTCATCGCTGTCAGGAACTTCCGGCTCATGCAGATGGCCGGATACAAGAGCTGAAAAACTTGCCACACGCCATGCCGGTTCAATAACCCCCGAAAATATTTTTCGGCTCAGCTGCTGTGTATGCATATCATGCTTCGCGCAGTAATGTTCTGGTTCGGATCTGGAAATCTCCTGTACTGTGATCGCCCCGCCCGAAAGGGATTCATATTCCTTCATGGTTTCTAAAATGTCATCATCACTCAGCCTGTCAAACTAATCTGAAGTATCCCTGACTATGTTCAGGCTGTTTTTTGGATTGCGGTTATGAAAAAGGTAGGAAAGGGCAGAGGTGCCAGCTGCCTTTAACCCCCCCCAGACAAGATAGCATCTGTTTATTGCCCTGGTCAGGGCAACATAAAGCAGGCGCATGTTTTCAGCCAGACTTTCCTCTTCAGCATATTGTCTGTGAAGTTCATGGGCAGGGGAGCCCAGGTCAAGCTTAAGCCTGAAATTATCGTCCCTGTCATGAAATACTGTTTCACCTTCACCGGCTGCAGGTCCTGTCCATGCAAAAGGGCAAAAAACAACAGGGTACTCAAGCCCCTTGCTTTTGTGGACAGTAACTATTTTTACAGCATCTTCATCGCTTTCCAGTCTGAGCATATGTTCATCAAGGTTTGGTGCTGCGGGGTTGATCTGCTCTGAAAACCATTTCACAAGGCCTCTCATGCCCTGATTAAATTCTGATGACTGCCTGTGAAGAACTTCTGAAAGATGCAGAAGATTGGTCAGGCGCCTTTCCCCGCGCGGCAGAGAAATAATCCGCTGTTTGACCTGTTCTTCTGACATGAACTTCCTGAACATCCTGAAAAAACCATCCCTGTTCCAGATATCATGATAACCCCTGAACGCTATCAGCCTGGTTTCCCATTCCCGTTCATCTGTCAGCAGCTCAAAAAGCTCTTCACCTGTTGTACCCATTATATCGGTTGTAAGGGCAGCCCTGACAAGTCGCTCATTGTTTGGATTGGAAATCCCAATGAGAATCCGGTTCAAATCCAGAGCCTCATCGCTTTTAAAAACATATCCTGTGCTGTGAAGTATGCACGGTACCGAACGCCTTGTCAGCTCCTGCTGAATAAGCCGGGCCTGAGAATGGGTCCTTACAAGGACTGCAATGTCACTGGTTTGGAGAGCACGGTCACCAATAAGAACTCTGTTTTGTGCTGCCTTGTTCAGGAGACGGGCTGCTTCGTTTGCAACCTCCCCTGCAATAAGCAGGGATATATCACTCCTGTTTTTTCCAGGTGTCCTGTTTGCCGCTTTATCTCCGCGTAAAAACCAGAAGTGCAGCAAGGGCTCTTTTTTCTGATCAATTAAAAGTTCTTCCTTTGGGGACCGGGATGGTTCTGTTTTGCCGTATCTTATTCTGTCATATAGAAACGGGTTCTTATGGTGAGAAAAAAGAACATTCAAAGCGTTAATGAGTTCAGGCTCAGAGCGCCAGTTTTTGTCAATAGTAAACGGCTTTTTAACAGAACCAGCAGCCTCCATGTATGTAAAGAGATCTGCGCTGCGAAAGCTGTAGATCGCCTGTTTTGGATCTCCGATTAATATGAGCAGGGTGTCTCTGTGTTTAAAAACCCTTCTGAAGATTTCGTATTGAACAGGGTCCGTATCCTGAAACTCATCAATCAGCGCTGCCCTAAACCTGTGGCGGATCTGCTCTGCAAGCTTTTCGCTGTCAGGGCCCTGCAGAGCCATGGAAACTTTTAAAAGAAGATCATCAAAATACTGAACATTCTGCTCGGATTTTTTCTGTTCAAGCTCTTTTTTAACATGGTCAAAAAGAGATGCCTTAAGAAAAATCAGCCTCTGCTGGAAAAGACTATTCAGATCTGAGGACTTTTTCATCAGATCCTCACATAAACAGAAAAAAGGATGCTCCGGGGGGTTATTCTCTTTTGCAGCATCAGAGAGGTCTTCGGGAGTAAATTTTGAAAACCTCTCAGGCAGCACAGGAGAGGGCTCGCCTGCAGACAAATAGTTGTCAAGAGAGCTGATCCATTTGCGTATACTGGCTGAGCGATACTTGTTCCGGTTAAGGCTTTTGTGTGTCATTAGAAGCTTTGTAACTTCCTCCTTCACTCCCGGCCACGCCCTTGAGACCCTGTCAAAGGACTCTATAAACAGCTCTTCATGCTCTTTTGTATCCGCAGGTCTTGATTCGGGAATTATTTTAAGGAAAGGGTTGTTAATGTGTCTAACTGCAAGGCTCAGCAACATGTCAGGGCTGAATCTGCTGTTAACAGCACAGGAAACAAACAGATCAGAGGCCTGATAAAAATGCCTGCGCCAGAAGTCGTCAACTGCTTCCTGAATGAGGTGCTCCTGGCTGGTAATGAGCTCTGTGTCAAAGGGAACTGCTGTCTCAAACGCCAGATCCTGCAGAACCTGAAGGCAAAAGGCATGTATGGTAAAGATCGCTGCTTCATCAAAACTTGAAACAGCCAGCTGAAGGCGCTCTACAGCAGCACGACGGTCAGTACAGGTCTTTGATATTTCACGGATGGTGTTATCCTCCACAGCAGACTTGCTGGCTGGAGAAAACATATTTATGGCGTGTCTGAGTTTTTTCCTGATTCTGTCCCTCAGTTCTTCTGTTGCTGCCTCAGTAAACGTAACAACAAGTATCTGGTCTACAGTAAGTCCTTTTTCCATGATGAGCCTCAGAAACAGGTCTGTAATGGTATGAGTTTTACCTGTTCCGGCACTTGCCTCAATAAGCTGCGTTCCGGAAAGCGGGACGTTTAAGGCTGAAAATTCTCTGTTTTTTTTCATAAAACTCTCACCTCTTCACAGTGCTGTAAAAGGGGGCTGAAAACATCAAGCGAACAGTGAATAAACTGATCATTCAGGGTGTGGAGCTCTCCGTGACATCGACTCATGTACAGATCATCAATCTCCCCTGAGCTGTAATCATTTCCAAACAGTTCCTTTTCTGCTTTTTTCAGCGCTTCTTTGTCTGGTTTGCCTTTTAGAATAACCGCTTCTGCAAATCTAAAAGATGCGCCCGGGAAAAAAGCAATGGGCCTGTTCAAGCCCTCATAGTATATATTGAGCAGATTCCTGAGGACAGTCCTGCTGTCCTGTACTGGCCTGAACTTCCATACAGCAGGCACCCTGGTTTTTTCCCTGAGCCCTATCAGAAGGCTTTCTCTTGGATAGCTGCCACCAGGCCCGGCCGCATTTAACAATAAATGGTCAAGCCAGATTTTTAAAAAGTCTTTTGGTTTTATTACAGCATACCTGTAATTAATAAGATGTTCCGGATATATGCTGTCAATTTTTCCCTTCAGCCTGAACATGTCAATCGGAAAATCAAAAAAGACCGGCTCAAGGCCTTCACTGGCAAAATACCTGGAAAGGGTTGCCCTGAAACGGGAAACCTCATTAAACGTTTTACTGGATATCTGCGCACCGACTGTCCCGTGGGGAAGAATTCCACTGGCCAGGCAAAACAGGTGCACAGCCTCTGCTGATAATCCTGCAAAATGCTTCTCCATCACATCCTGCTCAAATTTATAGCGGTCCAGCCCGGAAACATCAAAATTTTCCCTGTCCTCACAGATAATATCTTCCTGTTCCAGGTACAGCCCTATCCGGGCCTGCAGCAGATGTTTTGACGGATTTGTAAAAAAACTTTTCAGATCAGTGCTGTCAACTGCTTTGCAGGTGTCATCCGGTTCCGGAAGCCCCCTGCTGAAAAAAGGGGGACTTGTCCGGCTGATATCCGGCATTATCCGGGCACACACGCAGTTTTCCTCTGAATAGCTGAAAAGCCCTGAACTTTGCCTGAAATACCGCGGGCTGAAAGATTGAAGGGGGTGTGTTGTAACAACATGGCTGTAAATCTCCTTTCCGGTCATGTAAAAGCCCTGCTCAAGATAGTCAATAAGCTGGCTGACAGCCACGGAAGGAGGTATGATGCTGTTATCTTTTATGTTCTGGCCTGTGTAGCTTATGTAAAGTTTTTTCCTTGCAGAAAGAATTGTTTCAAGAAACAGGTACCGGTCATCTTTTTGCCGGGAGCGGTCACAGGGTTTGGGGTCCTGGGGAATAAGGTTAAATCCTGGTTCCCGGGATTTGCGGGGGAAGCTGCTTTCATTCATGCCTATCATACATACTACTCTGCACGGTATGCTACGCATTGGAAGCAGCGCACAAAATGTCACCCCCCCGGTGATAAAGCCGGATGATTTGACCTGCTTTGCAAAAGCCTTCTTTAAATACTGCTTTATAACATCAACCGTAACCAGCCCCTCAAACCCTGAAAGCTCCTGCAAAACACTCATCTGCGCAGTGACTTTTTCCATAATCCTGGTGTCAGTCTCATCCTGCTGGCCCGGATCAAAAAGCTGTTCCAATACATTGCCAAATATTTTTGACCACCCCTTAAGGGTTTGTGGCTGGGAAACTGTTTTGCTGATTGAAACAAGCCTGGTTATAAGTTCAGCAAACCTGCCCAGTGTCAGAGCAATGTTTCCCTCAACATTGTCACAGGGAAGGATATTGTTAAAAAGATGTTTGTTGTGTCCTGTCATGGCATATCCTGTAAGTAGCCTATCCAGCCCGGCCTTCCATGTGTTTTCCCGGAAAGCTGGAAGGCCCTCCTGTTTCCGGGTTTTTTCATCAATACCCCAGCGTATTCGGGTTTCTGCTATCCAGGACTGTATTATTGAAACATCATCTTCATTAAGGTTGAATTTTCGCTGAACAGCAGGTGATTCAATAACAGGCATTACCTGCGATACGGCAAACCTGCTCCCGGAAAGATCAATAACAGAAAGGAATGTATTACACAGGCTGTTTTCCGTGAGCAGATGGATGTCAGCAATACTGAAAGGAATTTTAAGACCGCTGGTTTCCGGGGAGCTGAAAACTGCCTGGATAAACGGAGCATAGGTGTCTATATCTGGGGTCATTACAAAAATGTCTGAAGGCTGAATGTCAGGGTCTTCTTCAAACATGGCAAGCAGGTTGTCATGCAAAACTTCAATCTCCCGCATGGGGCTGTGGCATGAATGAATCTGAATGGAGAAATCACTTTCTGAAAGAGCTGTTTTTTCTGCCAAGGCATTGCCCCGGTCACAAAGATTCAGGATATCAGCCTGGATACAGCTCAGCATGCTTTCTCCCTGAATATCTTCAAACAGCTCATTCTGGTCCCAGTCAGCTTCCATTATCAGGTTAAAAAACTCTGCTCCTGACACCCCCAGGGATGCAAGCAGGCTGTTACCCTTTTCAAGATGGAGGTCTTCAGACAGGATACCCTTTTTTTCATACTTTTCAGACAGTTTAAATGCCTTCCGGTCTGACATTATGTGGCTCCAGAACTCCCTGCAGGGGTTCATCATGAAAAAGTTAACCTCAACATGTTTTGAAAGGCTGGCAAGAAAATTCATGTGAAAGGGGGGCAGAACCGATATTCCAAAGACAGAAATCCGTTCGGGCAGCTTTTTTTTAGCTGCTGGATCATGTTCCATAACATCATGAAATGTTTCCATCAGCCTCGCCCTGTGGGAACACCCGGTTTCAGACACAACCATCCTCCAGAGCTCAGCCTGCCACTGTTCTTCCTGCTTGTGGCCATACAGCACCCTGCCCTTTTCCCATCCAAACACCATTTCAGGACGGAAAATAAGATACTGGTCAAAGATATTTGCTATACGTTCTGCAATTTGAAATTCTTTGAAACCCGATCCTCCACGCAGATATGAACGCAGTGATTCAAAACCGGGTTTTTCAATACAGGCTGGCAGGATTTTCATGATTTTCCATGCCATAATATCCGGCTCAAACAGAGAAACCTCGGGAAGCCCCGGGATAACACGTTTGTGGATGTCATAGAGAAGGGCATTCGGAAAAGAAAAAAGGATGTTTGCGCATATACCGTTTATGCGGGCAAGCTCAACCCATACCCAGCGCTCCATTGCTCTGCTTTGGATAACGATTGTATCCTGTGAAAGGGGAGATGACAGGGGAGTATTAAGGATATCAGCCAGTATGTTAACGAGATTTTCAAGCTTGTTGCCTGAATAAAAATGTAAAGCCATGGAGTTTTTTGCTTCAGCGTAGATTTATCACCCTGTATGATGATGCATAGGCTTTGTGGTCTTTCTTAATCTGCTCGACTGTATCAGGATGTGCAGTAATTGCCCAGACTTTATCTGAATTCTTAATATATCTGACCACTGCCCTTTGAACCTCTTCTGCTGAAACAGCCTGGATTTTGCTCATTACCCGCAGATAATTTGTATAATCCCTGAAATGTATATATGAATCAGCCATTTTCATTGCTATGGAAGCATTGGTTTGAAGCCCTGTATAGAAGTTTGTAGCAAAAGAGGTCTTGTAAAAACCCAGGCCTTCTGCAATGGGAACATACTCGTCATTATTGCCGCTTCCCCTGTATGGTGAAACACATTTCCCGGCTGCTGCTATATCAATTGACTCCTTGATAAGATTCACAACTTTTTCAGGATTGTTTGTCCTGTAGGCTGATATGCTTGCGTAGTTTGACCTTTTTCCGAACACATTTGACCATACTGAATAGACCATGCTGTTCTTGGTCCTGATCAGATCAGTCATGATTTCAGACACCATGCTTGATGCCAGGACAAGTGCCCAGTAATCTTTGTGTGTCACCGGTATTACTTCAAAATTTGCCCGAACATAAGATGTTTCCTTTTTCAGGTCCGCATAAGGATCAAGGATAAGGGGTGCACCCTGGCTGCCGGCAAATTTTTGAGGAACAGCATCAAAGCCTGTTCCCTGTGGAATGCTGCCAAATGCATCGTCAAGTCTGTTTTTAAGGGAATGGATCTCAAAATCCCCCGCAGCAAACAGCGTCATCCGTGAGGCAACATAATTTTCTCTGTAAAACGCCTTAATATCTTCAAGCGTTATATTATCAATCGTTTCTACATTAAACAGATATGAACAGTACGGGTGCCCTGAAAAAAAGCTTCTGTTGAGAGCAAGGGAAACTCTCGCATATCCATCTGTCAGATCTGAGCGGTATCTGTTTTTTAAATTTGTTACTGTTTCCCTGAAAAGCTTTTCAGGAAACGAGGGGTTTACAAGCAGGTCTGCATACAGGTCAAAGGTCTCGTTAAAATATTTGTCTATGGTCTTTAAATTATAATGCGTATAATCAAGCCCGTCGCTTGCTCCTATGGAGGAGGAGGTTTTTTTCAGGATTGTTCTTCTTTTAACATCAGAATATTTTTTCGACTCCATTCTCATAAGCTGCTGTGTGAGTTTGTCAAGCCCTGCTTTTTCTGCCGGAACCAGGGCCTTGCCCCCGTTAATAACAAGAACCAGACTTTTTGTTCTGCTGTGCCTTGCAATTTTTACAACAACCGGGATGCCGTTTTTGAGCCTGAATTCATGAAAGGTCTTAAGGTTTTCTTTTACAAAACTGTTGCGTGAGCAGGAGCCTGCAAACAGGGCCAATATCAGTACTGAAACATATACAGCCATTTTCATTACAAATTTTCTCTCTTTCATTGCTGTTTTTCCTTTACGCGTTTCACTATGCCCTGAATTTTTTCATCATCCTCATTAATCCATATGGATGTTAAAAAAGGCTTGTCAACAAGATATTTCTCTAAGAACGCATGCACATCATCCATGGTAAGCTTTTTAACTGTTTCAAGATAGTTAAGGTAATATTGCGTTGAGGTTGAAGCCCACCAGAAAGAAAGGTTTGACATGAATCCTGCTGCGGTCTCCCGTGAAAGAATGTCATGGTTTTCCAGCTCGGTTTTTGCCGACTGGACAGCCTCTGCTGTAAAATAATCTTTTCCCTTCATCAGGAAAATCTCTTTTTTTAAAGCCTTTTTCAGCCTGGTAATTATCTCCCACAGGCCCTCCTCCTCTGGCACCGTAACAGTAAAGGCAAAACTGCTTGAGCCAGCGTCCCGCTGCGTGAAATACCCTGCACTGATATGGCGTGTTCCGCCATGCAGTTCAGGCACTGCCCTGTACATGTTGTTTTTAAACTTTCCATCAGGGTCATTGACCATCTGCCCCCACAGGTCAGCTGCATAGGTTGATGCCGTATCTGCTGCTGCATCAGGCCCCCTGAATATAAACCTTACACTGGCCAGCCCCTTTGAAGGCGATGTATCCACTGCAACCCATATCTCTTTTTCCAGGGGTTTATGGGGAGGAAGCTCAGGAAAACCCGGGCCTCTTTCCCAGTCTCCATAGTTCTTTTCGACCGCCTGCATAACAGAATCAGGATCAATATCACCGGACACAAAAAGGGCTGCATTGTTTGGAACATAAAAATTGTTTTTAATAAATTTCAGTTTTGCAACCGTGGCAGTATCAATTATTTCAAGGTCACCCCCCACGTCTCTTCTGTACCAGTAGTCCGGGTACAGTGCGTGCCGTACAGCATTTTTCAAAGAATAGTCCGGCTCGCTCTGCTTGCCTGCTATTTCGTTGTGGACAACCTTCCGTTCGTTTACAAGCTCATCCTCGCTGAGAAGGGGTGATTTCACAGCATATGCCCAGAATTCCAGGCCATCCTCAACCCTGTCAGAGGGAATGGTAATATAATATGTAACAAATTCCGTGCTCGTTCCTCCATTCCAGCTGCCAACCCCCATTCTTTTGAGCGCTGCCTTGAACTGTCCCTGGTTTCTGTAGCGTGAATTACCCATGAAAAGCAGGTGCTCATAAAGGTGGCACAGCCCGTTCAACTCAGGTGTTTCCACAATAGCGCCTGCTCTGAATGTAATCCTGATGTTTACAAGGGGAACAAGGTGGTTCTCCTCAAGAAAAACCTCAAGCCCGTTTTTCAGCAGGTGTGATTCAAGGGCTGAAAGATTCGAGGTGTAGGATAGAAATATCAGTAACAACAGGCCTGTATACTTTTTAATACGCATGTTTTCTCCTTTGTGCCGGTTGACATGGCACAGACAGGATTATTAACTGCTGACGTGTTCTGCCCGGCTGCTGAGTGCATCAGTTCCCTGTTTTATTCTCATACCAGATCATCTGGTTTGCACCCATTCCAGCAAGCACTACATCAAGATCCCCGTCTTTATCAAGATCATCAAGTGAAATGTCTCCGGGAAATGCAATATTATCATCAACCGGATTTTCAGTCCAGGCCTGCATGGTTTTGTTGTATTTAAACCATGAGATTTTTTTCTGAAACAGACCAGATACTACAAAATCTTTTTTTCCGTCCCCGTCAATGTCTCCGGTTGACATATCAGTTCCCTTTAAAGAGTCTGTAACAAGGTGTTTTGTCCAGGAGCCACCTTTCTTTGAAGGGGCCTCATACCAGTAGATGTGTGGATCTTTAAAAACAGTAACAAGCAGATCTTTTTTTTTGTCCCCGTTCACATCCATGCAGTTATTATCAAAAGCCCATTTCAGCTCTGGAGCAATCATTGTTCTGTTGAATGTAACCTTTCCCCCTTTAAAACTTATATCAAACCATGAGACATTACCCGTAAAACCATTTTCCCTGGTTCCTTCATAGGAGTTGATCAAATCAGCTTTCCCGTCTCCGTTTAAATCATCCACATAAATGGAACTGCCTGTTTCTCCCGCATCATCGGTCAGGGGAATTTTTTCCCAGGTAACACCGGGTTGAACAGGATTCCCCGGATTTATAAAAAGAAAAGCACCACGGGTTCCCCCTGCTATCAAATCTTTTTTTCCATCTTTGTTTGCATCAATTGTATATATTTTAAAATAAGAATTTTTTGCATTTGCGTCAATATCAAACCTCTGCCACCTCCCTGCAGGATTTTCAGGCGCTTTGAACCAGTAAATATTTCCCGCTGCAACCTTTGCCGTTCCTGATGCAACCGCAACATCTTCATGCCCGTCTCCGTCAATGTCCGCAGCTATTATTCCATTAGTACTTTTAGCCGGCGAAGTTTTGGGATCACTGGAGCTTATGATAAATTTTTTCCAGGGCCTGTTATGGTTAAGGTTGTTTTGGAACCAGGCAACTTCCGAATTGAACGGGTTCGGGTGCCGGTTGGTTGTTGATACAATGTCAAGGTCCCCGTCTTTATCAATATCCTTAACATAAAGATAGATAGGGGTTTTCTGGCTGGCAATAACATGCTTTTCCCAACCCGCTGCAACAATTGCAGATGCATGCTCTGTCAGCAGAAGTAAAGCTGCTATAATTGAAAAGAAATGCTTTTTAGTTAATTTCATATCCTGGTATCTCCCTGTTTATACGCAGAATTTGCAATCCCGCTGAAACCGGGAGTGCAAATTCTGGGTTAATATCATCTGCTTTGATTATCAGATTCTGATGCTCTGCTGTTACGCTAAAACCCTGCTGCTTTCCCCCCAAGCCCCTGCAAAGGAATGCGGTAAAAACTTATTTTTTCCGTGTTCGCCATAAGCTGGTCAGCCCTTGTTTCTATTCGTGCTTCAGGAAGACCCAGCTTTTCATAAAGCACACGCAGGCCTTTTACTATTTCATCCCTGTCAGTCAGTATCCTGGCCCTGGCCTCAACGATCACAGCCTTGAATTTTGACATATCTTCCGAGCTGTAACATATTTTAAATGACACAATGGGATTTTTCTTTATGCATCCAGCCATTCGTCCGCCAGGCATTGATCCGCAGTAGATAAACTCATCATCGCTGGCATAGGACAGCTCCACTGCATAGGGCTTATCACCATCAATGGCAATAAGTGTCCCCCATCTGCTTTCTTTGATAAATTGTCTTATTTCATCTTCTGTCATTGCTCTCATGATTCTTGCTGCCCTTCCTTTCGCTTAAAATTAATAGTTCGCAGGGATACTGGTTGTAACAACGCCTGATGCCATCCGGTTGAGGGTATACAGAGCTGTGGTCCTCAAACCTCACTCAACATCTGTTTCAGGAGGAGCATAAACAGTAACCTTCCCCGCTCCCGCGTAATTGCCCTGAAATTTTGTAATATCTATTCCAAACAGCAGCAGCGGATCAGCTGCCTTTAATCTTTCCTCGCGCCCTTTTCCCAAAAGTTCCTCATTCATGGATATTGAAAGAGCATCACCTATAAAGTTGTTCTGATATTCCGAGGGACGAATAGTCTGGTTTAAACGGCATTCAATATGCTGGTAGCACTCCTCAATCCTTGGGGGCTTTACCTTAAGAGACGCTATAGAGGTCAGGCCTGCCTGCTCAAGCTCATTTATCCCTTCCGAGTACATAAGTCCTGTTTTGGCTGTTTTTTCAATCAGACAATACGGCGCATAGTTGATAACAAATTCTCCTGTGGCCTCTATGTTTTGCGAAGTGTGCCATCTGTTGTTGGAACAAAGAAGCATCTGGGGGTTTTCAGGACTTGAGTTAAATGGCATAACAAGACCAAAGGGAGCAGCGTTTACATGTCCATCAGTATCAACAGTGGTTACAATTGCGATCTGAAAGGCAAGCAGTACTTCATCTAAATGCCACATGAATTCCGGTTTAATCTCTTTTTTCACAGTATCTCCTTTCATATGCCCTGGTAATGTGAAGCTCCCCGCCTATCCCGAAAGGATTCGGGACGGGGCTTCCCGGTAAATAATATTTATATTTTGATCTGT
This sequence comes from Deltaproteobacteria bacterium, assembly GCA_024276465.1. Taxonomy (GTDB): domain Bacteria; phylum Desulfobacterota; class WTBG01; order CAIYCZ01; family CAIRTM01; genus JAJRXD01. The sequence continues at coordinate 84,227 of JAJRXD010000081.1, read as the reverse complement.
GCCGCTTTTCCCCGCTTATCCCGAAAGCATTCGGGACGGGGCTTGCACGGCACGTTCCGGTCAAAACAAACCACAGAGTGGTCTGTGGTTCATGTTTTTTCCCTTTTCTTGCATAGAGCTTTTGCCAGCTCTACCCCTGTCCTCATTTATTTGATCTGAAAACCTGGTCCTCTGGCCTGGATCCTTACTGCTCTGTTGAAGAAATTTCAAAAGATAGTCCTATTTGAAAACTTCCACTTATGATCTCTCTAAATGGATTGCCTTCCTGTGCAGCCTCTGTTACTATTTCTACTGTCCACAGTCCGTCCGTAGCATTCATTTCAATACATATGGGAACCAGAAGAAATCCCGGGCTTTTAAAAGCTTTTCTTCCGGTATCAGGAATAACACCCATGGCATAATCTGATGGCCCGGAAAGGTTGATTGTACTTTTGTTTTGATCAAAATGATTTTCACCCCCGGTTCTCAATACCAGCCAGGAACAGCGTTTTTCACGGGCAGCAGGCTTTATGAATTTATTGTTCATGCTGAGCGCAGAAAGCTTCTCATAATCCCAGCATTCAGACAGATCATCCATGCAGATTTCATCTTAATAGCATGGCAGCATACCCTCAACACACTCCTGCTCAACGCATTCTTCTTTACCATTGCAGAACACACCATCATCACAGTCATAATCAGATATGCACTCCGGGGGAGGAGGGGGTGGTAAACACTGTCTGGTTTTTTCTTCACAGATCTCTTCCTCCTCGCACGGGCTGTTTCCTTCAAAACATGCTGGGAAAATGCACTCTTCTTTACCATTGCAGAACAAACCATCATCACAGTGGCTCTGTTCAAAACACTCCACGCAAATACCCTGCAGTATAAAACAGAAGGTGCCCTGCCCGCAGTCTGTATCATCCATGCATTCAGGCTCGGGCTCTGGTTTCGGGCTGTAACCCCCGCCGCCACCGCTGTAACCCCCACCCCCGCTGTAGAAGACAGTGGTTGTGGTCGAGGAGGTAGTTGCGGTCAGGGCTGCAGAGTTGTCTGAGCCTGCTGTATCATTGTCACCGGAAACAGAAACAAACCTCGCAGCATCTGCACAGGTACTGCAACCACCCTCTGAAGCAATTACAACCCTTCCCGACTCCTTAAAGTCATAAAGGCCTAACAAATTCCACCTGCCACCATTTTCAAGCTGGTTTACATAAACAGTATCAAGCAGATCAACACCATCATATATCTCTACAGGAACACTTGAACATCGTGAGACACGCACTGTCCACCACAGATAAACCTCGCTGGTACCATTTTCAGAACCTGCAAAAGAATAAGCAGCATTAGCCCCATAGCTGTAAAGTGAACTTCTGCCATATGGATTGGGACCACCTGATCCCTTCCATGTGCCGACCCACGATGTTGCCTCATCACCATTATCAATGATACCCTCATTCAGATCGTCACAGGCATCCCCCATACCGTCAAGATCAGCATCTTCCTGTTCAGGATTGTATGTGTCCGGGCAATTGTCTTCGCTGTCAGAAACCCCATCATTATCAAAATCACCGGAAAAACTGTCGCAGGCGTCTCCTATACCATCCCCGTCAGAATCAGACTGGTCCTGATTGGCGATATCAGGGCAGTTGTCATTGTTGTAATAAATACTGTCATTATCAGTGTCCAATATGTTCTCTGTAACATGTACAGGCAGCTCTTCAGAAAATCCGCTTTCATTCCCCTGCGCATCATAGGCTGTTAATGCAAAAAATCTGGTTCCGGGTGAATCGAAAAATCCTAATAACGGGTACTTTGTCTGATCGCCAACATCAACAAATTGATTATAATCCATACTTGAACTGGTATAATATAATTTGTAGCCTGCAACACCGGTGCTTGGATTCCAGGCCAGGCTTATCTGAGCAAAAACAGATGGGTTGTTTAGGAAAAAAATTGATAAAGCGGTAAAAACAAATAAAAAATCGGGTGTCAACAATCGGATAAAATCATATAAAAACAGACTGTTTTTCTTTATTACACTCGTTTCCGGATTAACCTTGTCAAACATGCGAAAAAGGAGTTCCTGTCATCTAAAGGAAGATTTTTCTTTGTATTTGATTTAAGCGGCAGATGAGGCTTTATAGACCATAAAACAGGTAGTGTCAACATTTTTGTTAAACTTAAAAGCAACTACCATACCGTATGAGTTTTTACAGGTTTTTCAGGATATTACAAACAACAAAAATTTATCTTTTGATGTTTTTCAGGACAAACATTCCTTTCAGTAGGCAGGGATTTCCTTTTGTCTGCTTTGCAGCTACCGCTTGAACAGTTTTCCTTTTCTTTTTTTCATCCTTGACCCAAATTTCCCGCCGGTTGCAAGCTCTATAATACTATTACATTTTGTAAATCCTCCTGGAATATCAAACAGTTCTGCCTTCAGCTCGGTTTTTTCCATGTTTTTAAATTCAGAAGTGTTTGTTCCTGTAATCCCTCTGAGGGTTTCATAGCGCAGAACAGTTTTCAGGGGAAAGTTTTTTAATTTCTTTGCCAGCCAGGCATTAATATCACATCTGGTCCCATTTTCAAGGGTCATAACAACATGTACACGATCACATATATATCCCTCTATCTCTTCTGTGCCCAAAATCTCCTTTTTTTCTATTTCTGAAGATTTATCATCCATTTTTTCCTTGAGCTGTCCAAGCATTTCCCGGCCTTTCTCCGGGTCAAGCTTCATATATGCTTTTTTAAGAGGGTAGACAAGATAGGACTTTTCTTTCAGAGGATAGCACAGCATGTAAAAGTTGTTGAGCTTTATTGCCGACTCCTTGAGCAGTATCCTGATTTCTCCTTTCATCTCAACCCTGATCCCGGAAAGTCCTTTTTTGAACACCCTGGCCTCAACTGTTGCCTTCCTTCCCATGCTGTCGGTTATGTTGGTTAAATCCGCTCTGAAAGACAAGTTTATTGTCTCCCAGTTCAAATAGCGGCTGACATTGTCAATATCCAGGCCAGCTGTCTTTAAGGCTTCACTCACTTCAAACATATTCAGCTTGTCCTGCCATGCTTTAAAATCAACTGCATAACCCGGGCCCTGCAGAAGAAGCAGCAAAACCAGTATTGAAAATATCTGTTTTTTCACGGAGCACCTCCTTTGTACATGTTAAGTATATTTTAAAGCTTTAAAGAAGTTTTCAGAAAACATCCTGTATTGTTTTTTTACTATCGCCTCCCTGATCTGCCTGCACAGATCCTGATAGTAAAAAATATTATGGATGGTCATAAGCACAACTGCTGTAATCTCGTTTGCCATAAAAAGATGCCGCAAATATGATCTGGAAAAATTATGGCAGGTATAACAGGTGCAGACAGGATCTACCGGCTGCATGTCATCCCTGTAGCGCGCGTTTTTAATCCTCAGTCTCCCCTCTGAAAAAAAACACATGCCTGTTCGTGCACATCGCGTTGGAAGCACACAGTCAAACATGTCGATACCAAAACCAACCGCCCTTACAATGTCCTCAGGAAAGCCGATACCCATGAGATACCGCGGCTTGTCCTCAGGAAGCATTTCTGCTGATGATTCAATAACAGGATAGGCCTCTTCCATTTTTTCGCCAACGGAAAAACCTCCCAGGGCATATCCAGGTAAGTCTATTGCAACAAGACCTTCAACACTTTTTTGCCTTAAATCTCCGTGAAGGCCACCCTGGACAATACCGAACAGGGCTGATGAGTTCTGCGACCACGCATCAGCTGACCGCCTTGCCCAGAGCAAACTCCTTTCAACGGCCGTTTCAATCCCCTGCCTGTCAGCATGTGCCGGAGGGCATTCATCAAGCTGCATCATAATATCTACGCCAAATGCTTCCTGAATATTTACAACACTTTCCGGGGTAAATTTAAAGGTTGTCCCATCAATGTGAGATCTGAACACAACACCTTCATCTGTGAGGTTTCGAAGCACGGCAAGAGAATAAACCTGATATCCCCCGGAATCAGTGAGAATCGGCCGTTGCCAGCCCATAAACCTGTGAAGCCCCTGTGCCCTGTTAATTGTTTCGGGGCCAGGTCTCAGGAACAGGTGATAGGTGTTGCCAAGAATTATCTGTACTCCCGCATCCTCAAGTTCACGGGATGTCATTGCCTTTACCGCACCCTGCGTTCCAACCGGCATAAACACCGGCGTTTTCACTTCACCATGAGAAAGAACAAGTCTTCCTGCCCGTGCTTTTGTATGCTGGTCATGCTGATTGACTGTGAAATTCATCTGGTTTTATAAAATGCCGCTTTTCTGAGTTTTTTCAGGCTGTTTTGCGCCGGCCCGGAGGCAGGCACCAGGTTTTTTCAGAGAGCCGGTCTCATGCCTGCTCCCGGGCCCTTTCCTCTAATGCCGGATAGTTGTATCTTTTTATCACTTTTTTGCAGCGCCCGGCGATTTTATCACGCAGCTCAGGCGTCATGTCATACTGGTTGGTTTTATAGAGAGCGGTTTTAGCAAGATAGCTGTTCAGTTCTGGCAGAAGGTTTGCTTCAAAATCCCCAAGGCTTAGATGCCCGTAAAGCCTTCTCATCTGGTCGACCGGATCCTTAACAAGCTCTTCGTAGCGCAGCTCATAAAAATGTGCAGGCGCAATGAGCCCTTTTGTTTCCCCAAGCTTTTCATACATTCTATTGAATGTTTCAAAAACACTGTCTTCCAGCCCCGCAAAGTCAGGAGTTTGAAGCCCGTATGCAAGAAAGACTGAGCGCCACATGTGCATGGTGGACTGAAAAACCCTGTACGGGTCGCGAACAATGTGAACAAACCGGGCATCCGGAAACATACTGAGCAGCACTTTTATCCGGAAGGTGTGGGTAGGTGATTTAATAATCAGCCGCCCGGACCTTGCATATGTAATTCTTTTGAGGAAGCTTAAAAATATACGTTTCCATCTCTGAACCTCCTGGGGTGCAAGCTGTTCAAGATCATAACAGTCCTCATATTCGCGCAGGCGGTTGGGAAAGGCCATGTTCATGTACGGGGACGGGGCACCTAAAAAACCCAGGGCTATCTCATCCTCCTGAGGCAGGTCAAGGTCCATGGCCATATTGTCCTGAACCCTCCGGGCCGGAACCAGGCAGTTGAGCAGAGGCTTAAGGAAGCGCTCTGTCAGAAGAAAGTGATTTGAAAAGAAACACTCATATGTTGTTGGGCAGACATGGCGGCTGTCCATCCCTAAGAGCTCGTGCAGAAGGGTGGTCCCCGAGCGCCAGTGCCCGATAATAAATACAGGGGGTTCCTTTATCTCGGTCTTTGAAACCCTTCGTCCATAAATGGCCTGCTCCAGCCAGCGGGCCAGGGTGCCTGCCATGGTTACAAAGGTAATCGCAATGCCAAGCGGAATTCTGCGCAGCCCCAGCTGAAACCTGTGCCTCTGCAGAAGTTTCATCCACACAAAAAAATCCAGGGCCAGAAAAACATTTGCAGGCCTTTTCCGGCTTTTTTTTTTATCCTTCATCTCATTTCATAGTCTTCAGGAACAGAGTTATAGCAGTATATCTGCTGCTCCGGGGTTATAATAGTGCTTTCAATGGCATCCGTTGAGTCGACTGTGCAGTCTGAAAAAACAATGGAGTTTTTCAGTTTCGTCTCCCTCACCACAATGACATTGTCCCCTATAATGCTGTCGCAGATGAGATCCTTGTTTTTTATGCTCGTGTTGCTGCCGATAAGCCGGTCCTTGTTCTTTCGCTTAAGCTCGGTGAGGTTAATGTAAAGAAGGTCTTCAGGAAATGTAAGGTTCAGGTCATCCTGTATTACATTGCTGCTCTTGACCCTGAATCCGTCATCAATGAGGATCTGAATGGAGTCGGTGATTTCGTATTCATCCCTGATGGCGGTTCTTGGTGTTCGCCTCACAGCATCGAAAATATGGAGGTCAAACAGGTAGAGGCCGCATCCCTTGAGGTTGTTGACAGGGTGTCTTGGCTTTTCAATAACGCGCCGGACAAAGCCTGCCTCATCCTTTAAAACAGAGAAGTTCCTTTTGATTGAGTCAACATTAGGCTCAACTTTTGTTGCCAGAACACCGTTCGTGTCGTCTCTTAAAAACTCCTGAACCATTGGCTCAAGGCTGTCGGTGATAAAAAAAATGTCGCCCAGAAACAGCAGGAAAGGCCTGTCAATATGGGATTCAAGCTTCCCAAGGGCATGTGCAATACCAAGGGTCTGGCCCTGGTCAATGTAAGTAATTTTTATGCCGTACCGCTCGCCGGTTCCCATGACCCTGACAACGTCAAAGCCGTAATGGCCTATTACAATTACAATTTCCCGGATCCCCACATCTTTCATCATCTCAATCTGGTACTCCATCAGGGGCTTGTTGCAGATCGGCAGTATGCACTTCGGGTGGTGATCGCTGAAGGGATACATTCTGCTGCCCTTTCCCCCTGCCAGTATAACACCCATTATGCTGTTTTTTTCCATCTGTTTTTTTCCTTTCATAATAAGTTGTAGAAGGCTTTGGATCAGGCACGGTAAACAGGGGCCTTTGTCCTGGAGAGCTTTTCAAGAAGGTCTGCGCCGGCCAAACCCGCGTCTTTGCTGAGAAAGACAGCCTGCAGGGCCTTTATTTTCTCCTGGATGGTTTCGTTCGTCAGGATTTTATTAACCGCAGCGCGAAGCCGCTCCGGATTGAGCCTGGGGTATGGAATTTTAACTGCAATTCCGGCTGCAGTGCATCTTCGCGCCCACTCGCCCGAGTCCTGTGCAATGGGAACCACGACCTGGGGAATGCGGTTGCAGATGCAGTCATGAGCAATGCCCAGGCCACCATGGTGAATAACCGCATCCGCGCGCGGGAACAGCTTTGCGTGAGGCACAAAGCGCTCCACCCTGAAATTGTCAGGCAGACTGTCAAATTCAGAAAGATCAATGCTGCTTCCCACACTCATTACAACCCGGTATGGCTCTTTTCTAAAAGCCTCAGCAACAATCCTGTAAAATTCAAGGGAGCGGAATACGTGAACAGTTCCCAGAGACGCGTAAATCAGTGGCCTGTCATCAGGCAGAGCATCAATCCACCTGAAGTCATCATTTGCGTCAACGCTCTTTCCCCACGGAGAATGGCCTATCAGGTGGGCCTGCGGGGGCCAGTCCGAGCGCCTGTATTCAAACCCCTCGCATGTTGGAATGAGTATAAGGTAGGGTGACAGGGCACTCTCTGTCACACAGTTCCTTACAGGCGGAAGGCCCAGGGAGGCCCGGATCCGGTTAAAATCACGGTCAAAAAAACGCAGGACTGATCTCTGCCCACATCGGATGATTGAATACAGGGCTTTTACCGCCGGGTTATCCGAAGGTGGAAGCCCCCATGAAGTAAAGGGCGGGGCATCACAACTGGGAATCATGCCGGCAAGCGCACTGGATGTTGCCCAGGGCAGCCCGAAGATCTCGGCCATCTGGGCTCCGGCATATGTTATGGAGTCAACAACGAGCACATCGGGCCTGTACTGCTCAACAACCGTACGAAGTCCGCTGACGGTTTTTTCATCTGCTTCCGCAATGACCTTGAAAAAATAGTAGTTGCACACCATGCCCTTATGGCTGAGCATCTTTTTTGTTGTTTCAGACATGTCAGTCTTCAGGCCGGGAGAGCCAACAGGAAAAAACTGCAGTCCCTCTGACTCGATGGCGTAGCTCAAGTCAGCCCCCGTGGCATAGCCTACCTGGTGGCCCCTTTTTTTAAGCTCAACAGCCACCGGCAATGTCGGATTAATGTGCCCGAATGCCGGAATTATCGTAAAAAGAAATTTTGCCATTAATAAAAATTAATCCTGTATCATGAAGCAGAAAGGAGTTTAATCTCTTTTGCTATTGTGCTGCCAAGCTCTCCCCGCTGCTTGAGGTATGCCCCGCAGTTGTGATCATCATAGGGCAGGCCGACCAGGTGTGCCTCGGGAAGATCTCTTATGAGGGACGACTGGGTGACGTCAAGCCTGTACTTCTGGCCATAAAAAACGGTTGCGTGCGGTCTTTCAGGGTGGTTTCTGTATTCCCGCACTACATCCCAGATGTTTTCCCGTCCAAGTGTTTTTTCCATTTTTTTCAGGAGCGTCTGCGCACCGATTGCCATGGCAATGTTTCTGAGAAAAATCCCCTGCCCTGTAAACGATCTGGTGTTCAGGACACTTAAAAAAAATGCTTTGAGCCCTACATACTTTCTCCATTCAATAACCGGATTAAAGGCAATAATCCTGTCCATGCCACAGCGACATGCAAAGTAAAAAGCCGCGCTGCCTCCGTGGGAAGCTCCCAGCGCCACATTGTACGTTGAGCCAAGAGAGCTCATCAGCTCTCTGACCTTATTTTCGTAAAACTCAAGGCCATTGAGCTGTCCGTCAGGTGCCATGTGATAACCCATGCGCCGTATGTCCCTGAAAAAAACCAGGTTGCAGCTGAGGCCTGTTTCCTTCAGTATCTTGCGGAATTCAAAAGTAGGCAGCCCTGCATAGAGCACTGCACCGCCGGCAAAGCAGAAGATGGTTGTGTCAGCACCGTTGTCTTCAATCATGAAACAGTTTTCAATTTCTTCCCTGCTGAAACTGTTTTTGAACGGGTCAAAGCTCCCCTCGGCCAGCATGCTGCTGGCAAGGTCGGGAAAAAGTATCCGGGCGACAATCTGAAAAAGTTTTTTTCTGATCATAATCATCTGATAATAAACACGGCCTTTATTAACATCAAAAGTTCTAAAATTACTATATTTCAGGGATTAAATCAAGGAATCTGTCAGAGAAAACAGCCCTGAGCAGTTTAACCTGAATTATTCTTTAACCCTGCAGAAACCAACCTGTTGACAGGCTGCAGCAGCTGTACTGTTTTTCAGCGTGGATAATTTTAAGGTTAACTTTTTTCAGAAAAACCCGATAATCTTCTTGCTTAATCAGTTCATTATTTTATAACAATAACTGCTCTTTTTTCGGAGGATACATACTATGAAAAAACTTTTAGCTTTAATATCTCTGTTTGCCTGTTTTGCCATTCAGTCCATATGTTGCTGTGAATATACACTGGCAGATGAAACACAATATGATCTTACCGGAAACGATATATCTGTTAAATTTAAAAAATTCACAAAATATAATTCAGACCTTATTCCTGACCTGCTTGCTAAAACAGATCCTGACTGGCAAGAATTTCTGCTTGATGAAACAGCTGTTAACAACCTGAAAAATTATCATTTTATTCTTCTTCCCGGTGGGGATTTTGATGTGTTCAGCGAGCTTTACGGATTTTGTACGGGCAATAAATCACCCGGTTTAGAGGAGTTTGTTGAACAGAATCCGACTGAAGGAAAAGCTCTTGAAGAGTTTTTTCTAAACAAGGTATGTCCCTCCTTTGATAACGGGATTGAAAATTATTACACTGTGTTCATGGGTGCATTTAAAACCTATGAGACTTTTTTTAACAGGCACGGTATATCTTTTACGCGCCTTGATTTTTTCCAGAGCAGTGAACCAAAATATGCCGGTGACAGGACCGATAAACTTGACTTGATTGCCGAAACAATCGATGCTGTCGAGGCGCAATACAGCGGTGATAATGCGTCTGCCGGCAAACCGTATGTTTTAATGGGCCACAGCTTCGGGGGGCTGAATATCTGCGATTTTCTTGTTGAGCTTGCGGGTGCTCACGGAGCTGATACACCAGAGGGGAAGATATTCCGGGACACCCTTGTAAGGTCATGGCCGGCCGAAAAAAAAGAAAGAATTTTCAATAAAATCAAGGGCGCTGTTTTTCTTAACACCTTTGTTCAGGGTGATAAAAGCAGTGAAACAAACCTGGAAAACATAGCAGAGGAAGAGGGAATTACAGATTCCGATCCAGTAGGATATGCTATTAAGCTTGTTCTGGAAAAATACATCGTTGAGCAAACTGCAGATACACTGCTTGCAAACAGGATACTGCATTTTGTTTTAAGAACGCAAAGGTATCGTATCAACTATTATTTGCAGGACAAAAACACCCCAACAGGTGAGGGCCCGCCGAATATTCAAAACGCTTTTGATAAAATTGCCGGCTCAAAGGCCATTATCTCCATCTGCTGTATGGTTCCAAAATTCCTGCCGGAGATGAGGGTTGGCACCAATTTTCTTGTTCACAGCGCAAAAAACAAGTGGAAAACAGAAAACACCCCTAACGACGGGGCAGCAGACACATATTCAGCTATTTTCCCAAGGCAGTCAACAGACTACGTGGTTCTGAAAAACATGGATCACGGAACCATACTGATGGCCCCTGAAGTAGCTGGCATAACAAGCGGCTGGGACCATGATCAGCTGCCGTTTTTAAAAACTTTGCTTAAGCGTTTAGAGGTAAAACTGAGCAGTCTGCCTGAGTAAACAGCCTGCCATGGAGACCTTTCCCTGCTTCGCTCCAGCCGTGAAAGATCCTTTTCCCCGGGCATGTTTCCGTGCAGCACAAAAGGTAAAACCGGGGAGAGCTGTTTACAGGCATTGTTCCTGCGCACAGGAATAGACACTATATGAAAAGACTCAAAGGTAAAAGGGCTGTAATAACAGGTGCAGGAAGCGGCCTTGGCCGTGAAATTGCCCTGGGAATAGCCAGAAGAAACTGGGACATTCTGGTTTCTGACATCAGGGAAGAAAGGGCTGTTGAGACCCTTCGGATGGTTCAGCAGGCAGGCGGGAAGGGCTGTGCCATGCAATGTGATGTCAGGAACTTAAAACAGGTTGAAGAGATGGCCTGCAGGGCATTTGAAAAATGGGAAGGCGTAGACCTGCTGGTAAACAACGCAGGTGTAACCTGTACAGGATATATTGCCACCACACCAATTGAAAACTGGAAATGGATTATTGATGTTAATTTGTGGGGTGTTCTCCATGGATGCCATGCTTTTATTCCACGGATGAAGCAGCAGGGCCAGGGCCATATTGTAAATGTTGCCTCAATTGCAGGGATCATAAGCCTGCCTGAAATGGGTGCCTACAATGCAACAAAAGCTGCTGTGATCAGCCTTTCCGAGACCCTGCGGACAGAGCTTGCTCCTGACAATATCGGCATCACAGCTGTCTGCCCGTCAATGTTTTCTTCCAACCTTTTTGAGTCCCTTCGCTATGAAACCGACGAGCAGCGCCAGATAGCAAAGTATCTGTTTGACACTGCATCCATGACTGCAGCCGAGGTTGCCGGACATGTAATCAGGGCAGTTGAGAAAAACCGCCTGTACGTTCTGCCCCAGGCTGATGCCAAATTCGGCTGGCTGTCAAAACGCCTTTTCCCAAAGCTTTATTTCAAAACTATCAGCCTGTTCTATGGCCTTGGCTTTAAGAAATGGATTCTTAAAAAAGCAGCTTCCCGCTTTTCCAAGTAAAGATTGATGAAGCCGTAAAAAGTAAAAATTCGATGGCAAAGTAAAAAGCTTCAAATTCAAGGCGCGCAAATCCTCCAGGAATGAGGCGTACCTGTTCGAACGCTGATCGAAGATCCCGATAACAATTCGGAAAATGACGAATGATGAGTGGCAATCCCCACATTGTCCATATTTTTATTGACAGTCTTAATAGTTAAAAGATAATAGGTATATGGATAAATGCAATTGACGTTCTGCACAAGCCGGATGCTTTTGCAGAACGTCAATTGACAGAACTCTGCAAAAAATTATTTTAAATCGAACAGCACCATGTTTCAAGACTACAAAATTGCATATTTACTGAAGCATGTAAAAGTCAGGGAAGCCATACCACTCAGCTTCAGCCGGCAGAGCGTATCATATATGCTCTCCCAGTCTGCCAGGAGCATACCTCACGCAGGGGGTGTGGTTCACTATGATATTACCCGGCTTATGGAATATGCCAGGGAGACATCAGCGGAATTAAAAAAAGACAGGTCTGAATCTCCAGTGGAGATCCGCCTTAAGCTGGCTATTCGAAAGAATTTCTCGGCCTTCTTTCTGAAGGCAATAGCACACAGCCTGTACCACACCCCAACCCTCAATTCATTTCTGGATTACAGGCACTGGCGAAACGGGGGCACCCTGTACCTTGCTGAAGATATAAACATAAGTTACACTGTCAACACAAAATTTGGTGTCATAAAGCCTGTAATCCCCAACCCCCATCTGAAAAGCATTGAGACCGTAGCCAGTGAAATGAGGGATCTTACCCGCCGGTCAAGGAAAACAGACGCAAACGAACTGTACAGAAGAGCAGCTGTGACATATATAAAAACCGCATTAAAACAGCTAAACTTCAAGGAGATACGCGGAATGTGGATGCTTCTTCGTTCTTTGCTGTGGGGACGGGACAAACCGGACCCTTCCCTGATAGATGTTCCGGAGGAACAGAAGCTTCAGGTTTCCGACCTGTTGGGCGCTACCTGCACGCTTGCAAACATTGGCATGGAAACAACGGGCAATCAGACCATAACAGTGATAACTCCTCCGGAACTGATCATGTTTGGTCTTGGTGATTTACATTTAGCACCCAGGGTGGTTGACAATCAGGTGGTCCCCCGCCATATGATAACCCTGTTCTCCACCTTCGACCACAGGGCATTTGACGGGGGCACCCTGTTCCCGTTTTTTGGCCATTTCAGAAACTATATTGAAAACCCTGAAAAGATATATGAATGGAGCCCAGGTGACAAAATATAAAAATTTCGAGGATTCCCAAACCGTCATCATTGTATCCGGCCTGCCGCGCTCAGGAACATCCATGATGATGGGCATGCTTGAAAGGGGTGGAATTCCTGTTCTAACTGACAATTTAAGAACCCCTGATAATGATAACCCGCGCGGCTATTATGAATTTGAGCCTGTAAAAAAGCTTCCGAAAGGTGACAATGCCTGGCTGAAGGAGGCTGGGGGAAAAGCCGTAAAGGTTATATCTGCCCTGCTCCTGCATCTGCCTGCTAACTTTATGTACAGGGTGATTTTCATGCACCGCGAGATGTCAGAGGTTTTGGCGTCACAAAGGAAAATGCTGGCAAGCCGCAGGGAAGATCCTTCAAGTGTAGGCGATGAAAAGATGGCCGGGATGTTCAGAAAGCATTTGAGCCGGGTGGATTCCTGGATTGATACCCAGCGCAATATTAAGCGTATTAATGTCAGCTACAACAATCTTCTTGAGCAGCCAGCCTCACACGTTGAGGAGATAGCCGGGTTTCTTGACACCCCCCTGGATCTCCGGCAGATGATAACTGCTGTTGACCAGGGCCTTTACCGCCAGCGAAAAACAGGGGATAAAATTTAGTTTCTGCTTTTAAAAAACTTTGCCCTGTATTCTTCTTCATCAAAAAGCTCCAGCTCCACGGTCGCTGTTGCCACATTTTTTCCGCTTACCATGGCCCTTACCGTAACAGCACTTTTCTCCAGGGAGAAATTTTTAAGTTTTGCATCAACTAAAAGCTGGTCTCCGGGCCTGACAGACTTTCTGAACTTTATTTTATTTATGTGGCTTAACAGAGGCCTTTTCATGCTTCGGCCAGCCAAAACCCGCTCCAGAAGCATTTTCGAAAGATCAACCATGGACTCAATTATAACAACCCCGGGCAGTACCGGCATCAAAGGAAAGTGGTCATTAAAATAGTCCTGTGTGGCTGTCACATTCTTTATCCCCTGCATTCTTTCAGGCTCATCACAGCTTAAAATCATGTCCACGGTTTTTCTTTTGCCTGAAGCCTTTCCCTCCTGCACTGCCTGCGGCTGGTGAAATGTTTTTCCAGCGGATAAAGCATACCCCTCATCATACAGGTTCCTGAACCGCATCCTGGCTCTGTCTGGGGGGTCCAGCTTCTCAAGCGGGTAAAGGTAACAGACAGCATGATTCAGCTCAACAACAGGGTGTCCGTTAATAAGTGCTTTTCCATGTGCAAGAGCACTCTCCCCGCTGAAGCTCTCTATCTCTCCCTGCAGCTCAAGCTGGTCCCCCGGCATGATCTGCCCGCTGCATGCATAGCTGTCAACCAGCGTAATAACCGGCTTAAGGGTAAAATCTCCTGCTTCCATGATTATCCATGATACCAGCTGTGCAGCTGCCTCAGCTGCTATGACAGAAGAAAAAACCGGGATGCCAGGAAAAACCTCCTCAAGAAAATCATCATCCCAGGAGATGTTTTTTACGCCCTTTGCGCTCTTTCCGCTATTCAGCTCATAGATCCGGTCAACCATTAAAAATCTCATCTGCCTTTACCCTGTCTCGCGGTCTGTCCAGGCAGCTGTACGGGAACAGTCTCCTGTGAAACCTTTTTTCGTCCCCATTTAGATTTAACAGCATAGGAAAAAAGTGTTTCAAGAGCTTTCCTGTCCATTGGCGGGCACTCAGGACACTGTCCTGGTGGAATTGCCGATTTAATATTGCTTGTGTCAAATGACGGCTCTTTCTGGAGATATGGGGCATAAAAATTTATCTGCTGTCTCAGAAGGTCCTCAAGATCTGTTGCAGGTTCCATGTTAAATGATTCCTGGCCGACCAGCTGCGTGTCAGTGACACCAATTAAGTCCAGAATGACCTCCCTGATAAAGCCAAGTGTGGGGGGATTATCATGCGTAATATGATATGTCTTCCCATGGGCCTCCGGATGTGTAAATATGGCTTTAATCATTTCTACCACGTAATCAATATGCACAAAATTTTTGGTTACCTCCGGATTTCCCAGAAGGCGGATCGGCACTTTTACCCTTCCCCGGCTGTCAGTCTCATTGAAAGACTGCTTTGCCACCTGCAGGAACCTGACAAAAAGGTACATTCCGTTGAAAAGCACTGTCCTGCCTGTACTGGAATCGCCTACAATTATGCTCGGCCTGTAAACAGTCAGGTTCAACCCCTTTTCCAGGCTGTACCTGTGAAGCATTTTTTCTGCAAAACATTTGCTCTTTTCATACCCGTTATAAAAGCCCTGGCCCACGTCAAGCTCGTTTTCGTAAACAACACCGTCCCTGTCCCCCGCAACATATGCCGTACCAACATAATGAAACCCGACAGACGGCCCGGCTTCAAGGGCAAGGCGGACGAGATTCTCTGTCCCCCCCACATTGGACTTCCACTGTTCTTTTTCAACATCAGGAGAAAAGCTTGTTGAGGCAGCACAGTGCAGGATATGGTCTGTTTCATCCCTGAGCAAACAATAGACTTTTTCCTCAAGGCCCAGCCTGTCCTGTACTATATCCCCCTCTAAAACAGTAATGTGGGGGAAAATCCCTTCAACCATCGCCTGATCACTGCATGTGTTCTCAAGGCTCTCGCGAAGCCTGCTAACTGCATCTTTTTTGTTTTGAGGGCGTAAAAGGCAGGTAACTTTACAGCCCTCCTTAACTAATTCAGGCACCAGGTGACTGCCTAAAAACCCCGTTGCCCCTGTAAGCAAAACATTCATTCTTTTCCTCTTTTCTAAACTGTTAAGTTGTTTTATCCTCTGAACTTCTCAACTGCCAGGGTCGCATTCTGTCCGCCAAATGCAAACGAATTTGAAATTGCAGCATTAATTTTCTTCTCTCTTGCCATGTTCGGAACATAATCCAGATCACACTTCGGATCAGGCGTTTCCATGTTAATGGTTGGCGGAACCAGGTTTTCTTTTATTGCCATAATGGTTATTATAAGCTCCACCGCTGAAGAGCTGCACACCAGATGACCTATCATTGATTTGGAAGAGCTGACTGGTATTTTATATGCCCGGTCACCAAAAACCCTTTTGATGGACTGGGTTTCGCTCGGATCATTCAGCAAAGTTCCCGTTCCATGTGCATTAATGTAGTCCACCCTGGAAGCATCTGTTTTTGCATCCTCCAGGCATCTCTGTATTGCAACAGCCCCACCTCTGCCACCTGGCGGAGAGTCTGTCAGGCGATAGGCATTGGATGAAGAGCCGTAACCGGTCAGCTCAGCATAAACACGGGCCCCTCTCTTTTTTGCATGGTCAACCTCTTCCAGTATGACAATCCCTGATCCCTCGCCAATTATAAAGCCATCCCGGTTCAGGTCAAAAGGCCGGCTTGCCTTCTGTGGCTGCCCATTGTTCGTGGACAGTGTTCCCAGAAGATAAAACCCTGCAACCACAAACTCAGATATCATGGAGCAGTGCCCCCCTGTTATTACCAGATCACAATCACTGTTTTCTATAAGCCGTTTTGCTTTTCCAATGGCATGCCCGCTTGAAGCACACGCTGTGTGCGATGTTTCAACAGGCCCCCTCAGGTTATAAGCAAGGCACAGGTGTTTGGCCCCCATATCTGTTCTTCTTCTGAACGACCATGCTTTTGCCAGAAGCGAAGAATGTTCAAAAAGTTCGGCAAGTGCATCCTGCCCCTCCTCAACTGCTCTCAGAATATAATTCCTGTCATATATCTCCTCAAACAGTCTCAGGGGCATGTATTCTTCATCCCCGCCAAGAGAAATGCCAATTCTGTTTATGTCCTCTCGGTTTAAATCAATACCCGAATCCTCTATGGCCATTCTTGATGCTTCCAGGCAGAACCGGGTGCTTCGTCCTTCAAACAGATGAAAATCACTGAAAAAATCTGCTGCGTCAAAAGAAAAGTCCTTTACCTCTCCGGCGATTTTTACAGGAAAAGCTGAAGCATCAAAAAGGGTCAGGCAATCAATTCCTGATTGCCCGCTGACAATACCCTGCCACGTGGTTTGCAAATCATTTCCAAGCGGGGTTATTGCCCCCATTCCGGTAATAACTGCTCTTCTGTCCATAACGGCATCTGTAATAATATTTAATTTATTATTGCCATACCGGTCTGACAGGCTTGCAAAAAGCCCTTCTGCTGTGCTGCATCTGAAACTTTTTACGGGATCATCAGTCTTTATCTGTTTACTTGTTTGCCAGCTGTAACTTTACGATATTGACAAAGGTCTGTACGGTAAAAAGGGTCGGGATATCATCTACGCGGAAACCCTCCTGTATCTTTTCCCCGTCCACCTCTTTCATGTTTTCCCTGAGCTTTTCCGCACCAAGTGCTGTAAGCGCCCCGTCAACAACAACATCCTCTTCCTTTATGCCCTCTGCTTTCAGAACATCCTGCTGAATTCCGCTTTTCGGTATCTTTATGCCGAATGTCTTTTCCAGACGAAAAACAATATCAAGCAGATCCAGAGACTCTGCGCCAAGGTCGGAAAAAAGAGAGGAGTTTTCTTCCACCTCTTCAGGATCTACCCCCAGGGCCTCAACTATAGCCTCTTTTACCCCATTACAAATTTCCTGATTGTCCATCTTTACAGCTCCTTTTCATTATGAAGATTGATATTCAGACATGTTTTCACCTGTATTGTGTTGTTTTCAAACATGTTCAGGTTTTAACCTCTGAACCCTCCATCAACATGAAACACCTGCCCTGTAATATAGGCAGCATCATCTGATGCAAGAAATAAAACCATATTAGCTATCTCATCAGCCTGTCCTAACCGCTTTAAGGGGATATGACTCATCACAATTTCCTTTGCCCGCCGCAGAACCTCCCTGCTCATGTCAGTTTCAATCACCCCTGGTGCAACAGCATTAACAGTGATCTTTTTGGGGGCAAGCTCCACTGCCACGGCCCGGGTAAACGCATTCAGCCCGCCCTTTGAAGCAGCATAATTTGTCTGTCCCCGTCCTCCCTGCTCACCGGCAACAGAAGAAACATTGATTATCCGGCCGCTTTTCTGAAACATCATCTGCTGTGCAACAGCTTTTGTGCTGTTAAAAGCGCCAGACAGGTTGGTTTCTATAACCTCCCTCCAGTCCTCTTCTGACATGGTGATAATAAGCCCGTCCCTGTTAACCCCGGCATTATTAACCAGAATATCAATGCGGTCAAATTTCTCAATGACATCCCTGGCCATTTTTTCCATGTCTGCAAAACTCCTGACATCCCCCTGAATGCTCATTGCACTGTTGCCTGCATCTCTGATTCCCTCAACCACCTCTTCAGCCTTTTCCCTGTTTCTGCAGTAATTGCATATTACTGCAGCACCTTCCGCAGACAGCTTGGCTGCAATAGACCTTCCTATTGCACCTGATGCTCCTGTTACAATTGCCACCCTGTCCTTCAGTTTCATAAAATGCTTCCCTAAATTTTTTTAAAAATCAATGCTGTGCTTTGTCCGCCAATTCCCTGGTTCAGGTTCATGGCAGTATTAAATTTTTTCTCAAGCGGTGTGTTTGCAACAATATTCAGACTGAATTCATTATCTTTACTGTTATAATTTATGGTCGGGGGCAAAATGCCACTGTTAAGAGCCATAACAGAGTATACAGACTCCGCTGCACCTGCAGCTGACCCCATATGGCCGCTCATTGACTTTGTGGCACTCACTGGAATGGATAAAACATTGTCCTGAAAAACAGTTTTAAGGGCAAAAGCCTCGGCCCTGTCACTATCTCTGGTTGATATACCATCAGCACATATCCAGCCGATATCCTCCGGCCTGACTTCAGCATCCTGAAGTGCCCGTATGGCAGCCCTTGCAATGCCGTTTCCTGAAGGGTCAGGATTATAAATGTGATAGGCGCTGGAAGTATTTCCATAACCTGTAATTTCCGCATAAATCTTTGCATCTCTTTTTCTGGCATGCTCTATCTCTTCCACTATGACAAAGGCAGCGCCTTCCCCGGCTATCATTCCATCCCTCAACCTGTCAAACGGCCTGCACGCCTCTAAGGGGTTTTCGTTTTTAGAAAGCAGGTTAAAGGAATCAAGGCTGAAAACAGTGTTTGGGGTAAGAAGGCTATCATAGCCGCCGGCAATAATAACATCTGCAAGGCCCCGCCTTACAGCCCTGAACGCATCTCCTATAGCCTGGGCACCCCCGGTGTAGGAGGAGATAATGTTGTCATTTTCACCCTGGATATTATAAAGAAGGGAGATGTAATAGAATGCATTATTGGGAAGAGCCTTTAACAGAAAAGCGGATAGGCTGACGGCAGACCCTCTTCTCCGAATTTGGAAGAATCAAACCGCTGTTTGTCTTCATCCCACGATTTCAAAATCGGCTCCTGCAGCTCAGCTACGCCTGGACCGTCATCAAAACCACCTCCACCTGATCCGATAATCCCGCCAAACCTTGCGGAGTCAACTTTTTCAATTTCAAGTCCTGAATCCTCAACAGCAAGCTTTGCAGCAGCAAGAGCAAGATGAACATTAAAATATGTCAGCCTGATGGCTTTACGGTCCTGGATGAATTTTTTAGGATCAAAATCTTTTACTTCTGCTCCTATGCTGACAGGGAGGTGCCCCGGGTTCAGCCTTGAAAACCTGTCAATTCCCGATTTTCCCCGGATAAGACTATCCCAGTTTTCATCCTTTCCAATACCAATAGGTGAAACAACCGCCATTCCTGTAATAACTGCCTTTTTATCCATAAAACCTTAAATAATTTTGATTTTTTTGACTAATGCCGGCCCTGAAGCTGTCTGTTTCATTAACAATCCTTGCAGGGGGGAAGGGTGAGGGGAAAAGGCTATTGGTTCTGTTTCGGGTTTTCCTGTGATGGGGTGGTTATATGTTTCCCAGGCTGCACCTTTATGAAAAGAAGAAGTACCTGATCCAGTCACGGTAACCCGATGCTCAATTAAACTTTTTTACAACAATGGATGCATTCTGCCCGCCAAAGGCAAAGGAGTTTGACAGGATTGTCGTTATATCCTTATTCCTGAAGGCATTTGGCACATAGTCCAGATCACATTCCGGGTCAGGATTTTCATAGTTAATTGTAGGCGGAATCATATTCTCGTTAAGAGTTGAAACACTTGTGATCAGCTCAACTGAAGCAGCACTGGCAACCAGGTGCCCCATCATTGATTTGTTTGAACTTACCGGTATCTCATACGCCCTGTCCTGAAATACATTCTTTATGGCCGCTGTTTCACTCTTGTCGTTTAAATACGTCGATGTCCCGTGGGCATTAATATAGTCAATATCTTCAATAGAACAGGCTGCATCCACTAATGCAGACTTAATGCAGATATCAGCTCCCTTCCCATCTTCCGGCGAAGCAGTGAGCCTGTAAGCGTTTGAAGAGGACCCGTAACCAACAAGTTCCCCGAGAATCTTCGCATTGCGTTTTCTGGCATGTGTGAGCTCTTCCAGGATCAGAATTCCTGATCCCTCACCCAGGACAAAACCGTCCCGCATAAGGTCAAAAGGGCGGGAGGATTTCTCAGGATCCTCATTGTTTTTTGAAAGTGCCCTTATGCGGTAAAATCCGGACACCGGGATTTCGCCGATAATAGCATCGCAGCCGCCTGTTATAACTGCCTCGGCATCACCATCCTGGATCATTCTCATGGCCTTTCCAATAGCCTGTGCAGATGATACACATGCACTTGAGCTGGTGCTGACCGGACCCTGAATGTTATACAGAAGCGATAATATATTTGATGCCATGTATGCACCCCGGCGGATCGGCCAGACCTTACCTGCAGGGCTCGAAGAGTTCATGGGTGGTAAAAAAAGATTGTTTCCGTCTGAGGCAGCTTTCATTTCCAAAAGCTCACGTACATGCTTTACTTCAAAAATATTTTCGTAATTGGAAAAGCTTGAATATTCTTCATTGGCACCAAGGGAGATGCCAACCATTGCGGTATCCATAAGCTCAAGATTTAAACCTGCGTTTTGAAGGGCTTCTTCTGCTGCGGTTAAACAGAACTTTGTGCCACGTCCCAGAAAGGGGGTTATCTCGTCAGGAACCCTGCTGTTACAGAAATTAAAGTCTTTAACTTCTGCAGCAATCTTGACCGGGTATTTTGAAGCATCAAAAATAGTAATGGGTCTGATTCCGGACTGGCCTTTAACTAAATTCTGCCATGTTGTCTGGACATCATTTCCAAGCGGGGTGACTGCGCCAATTCCGGTTATTACAACCCTTTTTCTTTCCTTCTCTTGTTTATCCCAGTTCCTGTCGAAAAAATATGCTGTCATTTAGTTCTTTAAACCCCCTAACCTGTCTATTGCTGCTTAATTGTTGACATTTCTTTATATATTCAGCTTTACACCCTTTTAAAGCAAGGACTGTGCCATTAAACAATTGCTCCGGAACCTGCCGGGGAAACACAAAAAACTCTTTTAATTTCAACCAGTTGCATTATTATTAATTACCTGTTGGCTGAAAAAAGCAGTTTTGCCGGGAGCTGTCGTGGCTCGATTCAGCCAATAAAAAAATATTGTTAAAAACAGTTGGCTAATTTTAACCAAAATAATGTATATTCTGTTTCAGCCCTTATCCCTGTTTTTGAAACCGCGGATGTACGCTGACATACGCAGACAATGGATAAATAATCAAAAATTCACCGTGTAAGACGCGGAGATCGCAGAGGAGCGCCTTCAGGCGCGAAAAACAGAACTGATATCGCGCCTGAAGGCGCTCCTACAGCCATACCATTAATGGGGTTTTCAGGCACTGTTAGTAGGTCTGTGTGTGTCTGCGGTTAATATACGTTGTTCTGTGGTTTAAAAAACGTTTAATCCAAAAAGAACTTGCCCTGCCCTATGATTTACTGGCTTAAGATTTCATTCCGTCTGCTGTTCTTCCTCTGTCTGTCCAGTAGCCTGGCGCATGCAACAGATATCTTTATCCTGTCATCCAGTGATATTATTCCTTTCAGCAGATGCATAGAGGGTATAAAAGAGACCATGTCTGAGCACAGCTTTCAGCTTTTTAACATTGAAGAAGACCTGGAAAAAGGCCGGGATGTCCTGTCTGAAATCAGAAAAAAAAATCCAAAACTTGTAATAGCTGTCGGACCCCAGGCTGCTTATCTGCTGTCTCAGGAACAGGACTCTTTACCAAGACTTTTCTGTATGGTCTTAAACCCTCTCAAGCTGCTGGGACAAAACAGGATATACCCGGGGATAAGCCTTAACATACCACCTGAGTTTCAACTGGAAACAATAAAAGATGCCTTTCCTGACAGAAAAAGGCTGGGGGTTTTTTTCAGCAAAAAATCAAATCAGTCAGTCATTGATGTTTTTAACGAAAAAGCAAAAAAAAACAACCGGGTGCTGATTCCGTTTCAGATACTGTCGCCAAACGACATTCCATCAATAATAAACTCGAAAGATTTTTCAATTGATGTGCTTCTTATGATCCCTGACAGCAGGATAAAATCTACAAAAATAGTTGAGTACATTATAAAGGAATCATTGCGTAGAAAAATTCCTGTTGTTGGATATAACAGCTGGTTTGCCCAGAACGGGGCACTTCTTTCCTTTGTAATTGACTACAGAAAAGCGGGAATGCAGACAGGAATAACAGGTAAACGGATAATATCAGGGGATTATCCGGGCAAACCCGGCATCCTGCCCCCGGAAAAGATTAAAATCAGCATAGATCTGAAAACAGCAAAAAAGCTGGGTGTAAAAATTTCACCTGGCATTATTCAAAAAGCTGATGAGGTAATAAAATAATGAAGTGGGGACTTAACCTGAAGTTTATCTGTTATACGGTTTTCATAGTGGTATTCATATCCCTTGTTTTCAGTGTTGTTTTTATTTATCAATCCAGAAAAGCACTGCTGCACGAGTTTAATACAAGAGCACAGTCTCTGGTTAAAAATCTTGCCCTGAACATTGAGGTTCCCCTGCTTATAGAAAACAGGCAGGCTCTGACCTCCCTTGCCCAGAACCTTCTTAAGGAAAAAGATGTTCAGAGTGTACGCATTTTTAACCAGAACAATAAAGTCCTTGTCTCAATAGATAAGGGAATTAAGCTTTTTTTCTGGCAAAAAGAACTGCTTTCATGCCCGGTCTATTTTTCGCCGGAAGACGAGGAGGGGCTGACAGAGGAGATGAACCTGTTTTTTGAAGAAAGCCGGGATAGCGAAGATCAGCCAGCCTTTCATCCTGGCCAGGTAATCGGCAATATTGAGGTCATGTTTTCAAGAAAGAGTATTATAATGACCTTGATGCGAATGCGCTGGTGGATATTTGTTTCAGCAACAATTGCGGTGGTCATTGGAGGAATAGCCGGACTGTATTTCTCGCGCACCCTGATTCTGCCTATCCAGCGCCTTGCAAAGGCAACCTATTCCATTGCACGGGGCAACTGGCATGAACGCCTTGAGGTGCTTCGAAAAGATGAGCTGGGTCAACTTACGGAATCATTTAATTTAATGGCTGATTCGCTGATAGCAAAGAGAGATCAGCTTGAAAATACATACAGGGAGCTTGCCCGGAAAGAAAAAATGGCTGAAATAGGGAAGTTCTCCATGATCATAGCACATGAGCTGAAAAACCCCTTAGGAATCATTAAGGGCTCTGTAGACATCCTGTCAAAAAGCACTACAAAGCCTGAAATAAGAAAAACAATGGAAGACTACATTCTGGATGAGGTAAAAAGGCTCAACAGGCTTATTGATGATTTTCTTTCGTTTGCCAGGCCGACGCCTCCCCAGAAAATGCTTTCTGACATTAACAGTGTTGTCAAAAAGGCTTCTGAACATTTTACCCTGACTGAAAACTATGACAAAAAAATCTCTCTGCATACAGACCTCAACCCTTTGCCCGAGATAGAAATGGATGACAACCAGATATACCATGCGCTCCTCAATCTCATGAACAACTCTGTCCAGGCAATAAAAAAGGAGGGGGAGATATTTTTAAAAACATCCTGTAAGGACGGCTTGCTGAAAATCCAGATCAGCGATACCGGCTCCGGAATCCAGGAAGAGCAGAAAGAGAAGATCTTTGAGCCGTTTTTTACTACAAAGGCAAAAGGAACCGGACTTGGCCTGGCCATTGTTAAGAAAATTGTTGAGAACCACGGGGGACATATAGCTGTATCCAACAGGCCTGACGGGGGGACATGTTTTGATATTTTTCTTCCTGATGGAAGGAAAGAGTCACTTTAACAAGGGAGAAATACTGACATGAAAAAAATCCTGATAGTTGACGACGAAGATAAAATCAGGCACATCCTCCAGATCATGCTGGAACAGAAGGGTTATAAAACAGATCAGGCTTCAAACGGACAGGAAGCACTTAACCTGATGAATACCTACCTCTACTCAATGGTAATAACAGACCTTAAAATGCCTGT
Organism: Deltaproteobacteria bacterium; assembly: GCA_024276465.1. Lineage (GTDB taxonomy): Bacteria > Desulfobacterota > WTBG01 > CAIYCZ01 > CAIRTM01 > JAJRXD01. The sequence continues at coordinate 60,218 of JAJRXD010000081.1, read as the reverse complement.
TATGGGTGGAATTGAACTTCTCAGGGAGATCAAAAAAATCGATCCGGACTATCCTGTTATTGTCCTCACTGCATACGGATCAATTGAATCTGCGGTTGAAGCTATTAAAGAGGGCGCTCTTGACTATATTTCAAAACCATTTGAAGAGGATAAACTTCTCATGACCGTGCAGCGCTCCATCAGATTTTCCGAACTCGTTGATGAGAAAAAAATACACCAGGAAGAGCTTTCTGACTTCTATGACTTCAGCAGCATTATCGCCGAATCCCAGCAGATGCTTCAAATCCTTAAACAGGCTGCAATGGTAGCAAAAAGCCCTGATACAACAGTGCTTCTGCTTGGCGAAAGCGGTACCGGAAAAGAGCTTATTGCAAGGGCGCTCCATTACAACAGCACAAGATCAGCAAAAAAATTTGTCGCTATAAACAGCGCTGCAATACAGCCCTCCCTGATTGAAAGCGAACTGTTTGGTCATGAAAAGGGATCCTTTACCGGGGCTGAGAAAACAAAGCTTGGAAAGTTCGAAATGGCACATGAGGGCACTCTTTTTCTTGATGAAATAGGTGACCTGCCCCTTGATGCCCAGGCAAAACTGCTCAGGTTCCTGCAGGAGAAGGAATTTGAGAGGGTGGGCGGAACACAAACAATAAAATCAGATGTGCGCGTAATCGGGGCAACCAACAAAGACTTAAAGGAGCTTGTATCAGATGGAAAATTCAGGGATGACCTGTACTACAGGATAAATGTTTTCCCGCTTCACCTGCCTCCGCTCAGGGAGCGGCGAAAGGACATCATACCCCTTGCAAACCATTTTCTTCACAGGTTTGCACAATCCATGGGAAAATCAAATCCAAACATTACTGAAGAAGCTGTTAAAGTAATTTTTAACAATAACTGGCCCGGCAATATAAGGGAGCTTCAAAATGCAATTGAACGTGCTGTGATTTATTCAAATGACGGCCGGATAGAGCGTGAACATTTGGGTTTTCTCATTCATTCAGGTAAAGACCTGCCCTCTGCAGATGAACCGTTCTCTTTGCCCGGGGACGGGATCAACCTTGATGAGGTTGAGCTTGACTTTGTCAGGCAGGCCCTTGAAATCTCCAAGAACAACCAGACAGAGGCTGCAAAGCTCCTGGGTCTTACCAGGGGTAAGTTTCGCAGCCTGATTAAAAGGCTAAGCAATGAAAATAATCAAATTTAACAGCAAGTATCGCGTTGTTTTTTATGGTGCTTTTATCCTGTTTCTGTTTTTTCCGCAGAAAGGAAAAGCATCTGAGACAATTACTGAAAACATCTTTGAAGATACCGGGCTCATGTTCATTGGAGAGCCGCTGTATACGGTTTCAATAGCTTCACGCAAGGCAGAGCCTCTGCAGCGTGCACCGGCAGCTGTAACGGTAATTCAGGGAAAAGAGCTGAGCAATTACAGAACACTGTCTGAGGTCCTGAGAAGGGTGCCTGGTTTTTTTGTCGACCGGAATGAATTAAAAGAGCGGATTTACCTGCGGGGAATTCCGGACTCTTTCCTTGTAATGATGGATGGCGTGCCTTTTTCAAGTGATGCATCAACCATAGATTATCCAAGGGGGATGGAGCTGTCTCTTGATTATATACAGAAAATAGAAATAATAAGGGGTCCCGGCTCTGCGCTCTGGGGACCTGATGCCTTTTCGGGAATAGTTAACCTGGTCACCAGGAATGGAGAGGGGCTGCAGGGGATAAAAATAAAGGGCGAAACAGGCTCCTATGATACACTGGGAACCAGTACACTGGCAGGCTTTGCAAAAAAGGGCTGGGACGGGTTTTTGTTTGGTTCGGTTTCACATACAGAGGGTTTTGAAAGAGACCTGCCCGGAAGAGAAAAGCGCAAAGATGACCGCTATGGAGAAATATATGGAAAGTTAAGCTACAAGGATCTGTTTGAACTGTCGGGCCGCTTTTCCCGGTACCGCGACTATTACACAATCAGAAATTTTTCTCTGGAAGGTTCCGAGTACAAGTCTTTCTCATTTGTACAGGCAACTCTCAACAAGTCTTTTGCGGATTCTTCTTTGTCCATGCAGGGGTGGTATCAGTATTTTGACAGCCTTGATGATTATGACCTGTCCCGCTATGAGCAGTTTAACAGGCAGTATGGTGGGGAAGTAAAATACGATAAAACCTTTTTTGGAAATAACTTTGCCACGCTTGGTGCATCATTTCGCTATAATGACGGTAGTAAAACAAAGTTTAAATTCAACGATAAAACCTTTGACTACTTCCAGAATTATTATACTCACCTTGCATCTGTTTACTTTCAGGACAAATGGAAAATACTTGACAACCTTGAGACAACTTTTGGGATCAGAGTCGACGACCACAGTGAATATAAGCGTTTTTACAGCCCCCGGGTGGGCATTAATTATATTTTCTGGGATTATTTCAATATTAAACTTCTCTATGGCCGTGCTTTCCGGACACCAAGCCTGGCTGTTATTATTGAAAAACCGGGGCTTAACCCTGAAAAGATTGACAGTTATGAAGCTGCGGTAGGGTTTTACTATAAAAATATTTTTAACATTGAGTTTAACTATTTCTACAACCAGCTTGAAGATATTATAGAACGTGATGCCAGGGGGAAAATTTCAAATAAAGGAAACGAGAATATCAAGGGCATAGAAGTTTCTCTGACCTGGCTGCCTCTCAGGTCTCTGGCCCTGTATGCCAACTATTCTCATCTGTTCGGGGACAGACAGAGAGGGCTTCAATCAACCATAATACAAAACACCGCTGAAACAGCTCAAACCACGGAAAGCACCATAGAAAGTTTCTTTAATGTTGCCCCAGACAATCTTTTTAACTTTGGAGTTGACTACAGTTTCTGTACCCGTTTCAGGTTGAACCTGAGCCTGAACTATGTCTCCAAACGCAAACTCACCCGGGCTGTGGGTAATTTTTATGATGCCAGTGGAAGCCTTTCTTCCTATTTGACTGCTGATGTTAATCTTTTTATAACAGACTTTCCTCTGAAAAATGCTGAAATAGCCCTGAAAATTAAAAACCTTTTTGACAAAAAATACTACACCCGCGGTGTGTTTGGAAGAGTGACAGGGGAGGGAAGTTCAATGTATTTAAGCCTTGGTTACAGGTTTTAACTGTTACCAAAGTAAAAAAATAAGAACTTTTTTGAAACCGCAGACTCCGGCGGTCAAAAGAGCGGGAGACCTGCCCGCACCTTTACAGTCTTTTTACACAGCAAAGCTGCCGGAAGTATTTCTTTTGTTCCGATCTGAGGGAACAGGAGAAATGTTGCTTTTCTGTCTGTGTAAGTCTGCGTGCGCACGAGGTTAATATGAGTTTTTTCTCTGCGTCTCGAGTGACACAGGCGGTGAAATACAGGAAAAAGTTAATATGGCAACACAATCCATAGATACAAACCCCGGGGTAGAAGCTCTCCAAATAAAACTGATACGCAAGGCAAGCATAGCTGAAAGGATAGCAAGAATGCGATCTCTTTCAATGACTGTCATCCAGCTGTCACGGCGCGCTATAAAGCGAGCTAATCCAAACTTAACCAGACAGGAGCACGACCTTCATTTTGTTGAGATTCATTATGGAAAAGAAATTGCCGGGAATCTTAAGAAATATTTAGCCCGGAGGTCATTGTGAAGCAACCCGATATTTTAGCAGCGATAGAACCGATACTTAACGCATTTGAAAAACTCAAAATTGCCTATTACATCGGGGGTTCGGTTGCAAGCTCTGCATATGGAATAGCACGGGCTACAATAGATGTTGATATGGTTGCAGATATTAAGCTGGAACATACGCGTCCACTGATGAGAATGCTTGAATCATCTTTTTATATTGATGAAGAAATGATTATTAATGCAATCCGTAATTCAACAACATTCAACGTACTGCACCTGGAAACCATGATTAAAGCAGATATCTTTATCATTAAGGACAATGCATACAGCAGAAAAAGTTTTCAAAGAATAAGGAGGGACACGCTGGATGATGCACAGGAATCAAAACCGGTGTTTCTGGCAGCTCCAGAGGATATTATTCTAAACAAAATTGTCTGGTTTCGTAAGGGTGGAGAAGTATCAGATCGACAATGGAGTGATGTCATGGGGGTTCTGAAGGTACAGAATACTTTGCTTGATATGAAATATTTGCGATACTGGGCAGACCATTTGGGTATTGACGATCTGCTGGAACGTGCTCTTAATGAGCTTATTGAAAGGTAAAATCATGAAAGTATCTTTTCTTGACCTGCATGCCACGTACAGGGAGCTTCGGTCTGAATTAAATGACGCGTATCAAAAGGTAATGGATTCCGGCTGGTACATCCTGAGCAGAGAGCTTGAAATGTTTGAAAATGATTTTGCCCGATACTGTGGTACAAAACACTGTATTGGTGTGGGAAACGGCCTGGATGCCCTCTGCCTGATTCTGAGGGGATATGGCATTGGACCGGGCGATGAAGTGGTTGTTCCTGCCAATACTTATATTGCCACCTGGCTGGCTGTTTCTCACACCGGCGCCAAACCTGTGCCAGCAGAGCCGGACCAGGCCACATATAATATCAGCCATGATGCTGTTAAAGAGGCTGTAAGCGAGCGTACCAGGGCAATCCTGCCTGTACATTTATACGGGCTCCCGGCTGACATGGATCCGCTCCTCGCAGTCAGCCGTGAGCATGGTTTGAAAGTCATTGAAGATGCATCACAGGCTCATGGCGCAAAATATAAAAACAGACAAGTCGGGATGTTAGGAGATGCAGCAGGGTTCAGCTTCTATCCAGGGAAAAATTTAGGTGGCTTCGGAGATGGGGGTGCTGTTGTAACTGATGATGATGCACTTGCAGAAAAGATCCGCCTGCTTCGCAACTACGGCTCCAGGGCCAAGTACCAGAATGAAATCAAGGGCCTGAACTCGCGCCTTGACCCCCTTCAGGCCGCATTCCTGAGCGTAAAGCTCAGATACCTGGATCAGTGGAATGACCGCAGACGCGAGCTCGCAAAACAGTATCTCTCGGAACTGAAAGTTTGCCGGGCTTAATTCTGCCTGAAACCCCTGAATGGGCACACCCGGTCTGGCACCTGTTTGTTATCCGGCACCTTAAACGGGATGCGCTTCAAAAACATCTTGCAGAGGAGGGTGTTGAAACACTGATCCATTATCCTGTACCCCCGCACAGGTCAGAAGCCTACTCAGAACAGGGCGCAGGTTCTGTGAGCCTGCAAAACACTGAAGAGCTTGCAGATACGGTTCTCAGCCTTCCCATAGGGCCGCACCTTGATAACAGATCCCAGAATCATGTTATCAAAACTATCCGCTGGTTCTGTTTAAACAATTAACCACCATCCCTGAAAACACATTAAACAATCAAAAAATGATTCACCGCCCGTTTGTCGGGATTTTCTCCAGGCGCACAGAGAAAAAAACTCTCAGCAGCTTCGCTGTGAAAAAAAGATCGATATCACCGCAGTCTGCAGCAAAATATTACCTTGAATTATAGAAGTGTTTCTGCTAATATTATAGTTTATAGTATGATTACAAGGCTGGCATCATCTTTAATACGCGAACTTGCTGAACAGTTTCCTGCTGTTCTCATCTTAGGCCGTGGTTTAAGTTTCGCGGGTATGACAAGGCAAAAAGTGGTGAGATAAGAATTACTGTTTAACAACCAGCCCCTGGGCATCGCCAAGTCGAATTATTTTCTCTTTTTTATCTCTGAAAAACAGATCTCCCGGCATCATTCCATGGTTAATGGTACAGCCATGGGTGTAATTATCAATTAAAATTACTGCCCCTTTTGTCATTTTCGGATAAAGCCACGCTAAGATTTCCGGTGTAGGATAAAAATCAAAAAAGCAGAATGCAATTTTATTTACATCAATATCATAAAGGATTTCCGGCATAACTCCCTTAACAATTTTTACAAAAGGAAAAGCAGAAAGGTTTTTTGAAACTGTTTCATAATTTAGATTCGGTATATAATATAATGGTTCAAATTTATCTACTGTATAAACAATTTTATCCGCCCCCAATGATTCTAAAACACTGGAAATAAAATATGTCGAGCAACCTAAACCAGTTCCAATTTCAACAAAATCACCATCGAGGGTATAACTGGTTTTTACAAAATCGATGATTCGGATTAAACTATTATGAGGAAAATTACATTGCATTGGCAATGTTTTTTTTATTTTCAGGTATTCTGAATCAAAAAGCTCAGGTTTATATGGAACGTAATCATACCTGATTCTTATTTTTTCTTCATTATTATAACCAATAAGCGGGACACCTAACGAATACATCTCTGCATACAATAATTTCAAGTACTCGTACTGCAAAAATGTATCTGTAATAATAACATTTCGAGTTAATTCATTCCTGAATTTTTCAAAATCAATTACTGTCAGGTTTCTTATTGTCTTGCCCTTGTTTTCAGGCTTCAGATCAACAACTGCTGAAAAAGAATCAGGAAATCTGTCAACTAACTTTTCAGTAATTGTATTATACCCGAATAAAGCCGTTGCGCCGCCCAGTTCATCAAACTCTGTTGCCCAATCCTTAAATTTTTTAAAGGGTTGAAACCTGCTTAAAGTTTTCTTAACATATTGAACCCCGATCATTCTCATTGCTTTCTATATAACTTTAAACCAACAATACTAAGCAAGGTACGTGAGGAAAACAGATCGTTAGAATCAAATATCAAATATATATTAAAAAAATTGTTTTGTATAGACCATCCAAACTATAAACACTGGGGTTTTTCAAATTGTAAATTTTGACCTTAAAAGTGACTATTAAATACTTTTTTGGGAGAATTTCCCGAATATCCGGGAAAATTTCTTATAGAATTGGGAGAATTTTCTAAAAATCAGCATGGAAATTATTGACTTTTATAAAATCAGTTAAACTGATATTTATTTTGTGCCATCTCTTGACAAATACGTGTTTATATACTACAGTTTTAGGTGATCACTTATCCTGTATAAAAACAATTTTAATTGTCTGATATTACCGGGGGGCATGGAATGCTAATCTGTTCTTTGCATAAAACATATCAGCCGAATTCAGAAAAGTATTGGTTAATAATTATTTAAAAAAGCTCCGCATTGTCTGTTAAAACAGTCAGTTCGGAGTTTTTCTGTTTTTAAGAAGCTTGCATGGAATACTGGCTGTTATTCTGTTATTAAATTCAGAAGAAAACAAAATGCTTAAAGGAGGTTACGTAATGAAAAAGAAATTTTCATTAGGGCTTGCTGTTTTATTCTTTATATCTGCACTTTCTGTTTCCTCTTTTGCTGCATTGACCGATGGCCTGGTAGCCTATTATCCTTTTAATGGAAATGCTCTTGATGCCAGCGGGAACGGAAACCATGGAACAGTTTATGGTGCAGTCCTGACAGAAGACATGAACGGAAATCCTGAAAATGCATACAGTTTTGACGGGGTGGAAGATTATATTGCAGTTAATAACAGCACGAGCCTGAATTTCGGATCAGGAGATTTCTCGGTTGTGTTTTGGTCTGCCCCTTCTGATAATAGAAATTTTCACCGGTTTATAGAAAAGTATCGCCACGAAAACAACGGCTGGATTGTTTATGCCAACGCAAACGGTGAAGTGTTGGCAAATGTGCGCGGATCAAGTGATGCACTCCATTCGATAAATTTTGGGGACTACAATCTGGATGTTTGGCATATCTTTGCCCTGGTAAAGACATCTAACAAGATAAAAAGTTATCGTGATGGAGTATTAATTAACACATATACTGTAGCTGTGGGAAACACAGATGTTTCTGAAAATTTGCTTATTGGTAAATGCGGAAATTCCTGTGCCGTATCTAATACATACTTAAACGGCATGATTGATGACATACGTATTTACAATCGTAACCTTTCAGATACTGAGATACAGGAGCTTTACGAACAGGGCTTACCAGATCCGCAGACCGACTCTTACTGGGCAAAAACATATGGGGGAAGTGCTGAGGATTTTATCCACTCAATGCGAGCCACCACAGATGGAGGTTATATCATTGCAGGCCGGACCTGGTCCTTTGGCGCTGGCGGCCTAAACGGGTGGATCCTCAAACTTGATCAAAACGGTTATGTCTCATGGCAAAAAACCTATGGGGGGGACTATACAGATGCAATCGTTTGTCTAAAGCAGACTATGGATGGGGGTTATATTGTAACTGGTGATACAAAGTCTGAAGGAACAGGCAATCAACATTTCTGGGTTTTAAAGCTTGACAGCATTGGTAATATTTTTTGGCAGAAAACATACGGGGGTACTTTTAAAGAAAGTGCGTGGCAGGGACAGCAGACCACAGACAGAGGTTACATTGTTGCAGGCTGGACTGAATCATTTGGTGCCGGAGATAAAGATGTATTGGTGCTGAAGCTTGATGAGAACGGTAATGTTCTTTGGCAAAAAACATGGGGCGGAAGCAGCATAGAGTATGTTGCTGATATAAGTCAGACAGAAGACAATGGTTATATCGTGGTGGTAAGGACACACTCTTTTGGAGCTGGAGATAGTGATGCCTGCCTGCTGAAGCTTGATGAGAACGGTAATGTTCTTTGGCAAAAAACCTACGGTGGCATTGATTTTGACGTTTTTAACTCTTCTCAACAGACTTCAGATGGCGGCTATATAGTGGCAGGCCATACCGTATCCTTTGGCGCGGGCAATGAAGACGTATGGGTGCTGAAGCTTGATGAAAACGGCAGTGTCCTTTGGCAAAAAACCTATGGTGGGCCAAATGAAGACAGGGCTTATGAGGTTCGAATGACTTCAGATGGCGGCTATATAGTGACCGGCTATACTGTATCTTTTGGCGCGGGCAATGAAGATATATGGGTTCTTAAACTTGGTGAAGACGGCAGTGTCCTTTGGCAAAAAACCTATGGTGGGCCAGGCTTTGAAACTCCGGCAAATCATCCAGGGATAGAACAAACCTCTGATGGGGGTTATATTGTTGGGGGCAATACAATGTCATTTGGCGCTGGAGAGAAAGATTATTTTGCTTTAAGGCTTGACAGCAGTGGTAATATCCCCGGATGTAATATAATCGGCACAAGCAGTGCTGCTGTATCTGACACATCTGTTGTTGGCCAGGATGTAAATGGCACTGTCACCTCACCTTCTCTCAGTGTTACTGAAACAAATATTGCTCCTCAAAACAGTTCTGCTGAACCGTTTAATATCTGTTCCTCTTTTGGCCCTGATGGTGATGGTGATGGTATTCCCAATGAGGAAGATAACTGCCCTGACATATCAAATCCTGATCAGGAGGACACAGACTGGATAGGAGTTCCTTCCCATACCGGCAACTCTGGAGACGGGATTGGTGATGCCTGTGACAATTGTATTGACCACTATAATCCCATTCAGGGTGATGCAGATGGAGATGGCATAGGAGATGCCTGCGATAACTGCCCTGACACGGCAAGTCCGGATCTGTCTGATCTGGACAGTGACGGGATTGGTGATGTGTGTGACAACTGCCCTGATGTTTATAACCCTGCCCAGACTGACTCAGACAGTGATGGCACAGGAAATATCTGCGAAGAATCCAATAAAACATCGCTGCAATTTGACTTTGATGGCACCCATGGTTCATGGGAAACAGAGGGTTATCTCTTTCCGCCTCAGGAAGGAGATCCGGGGGGCACAATGCAGGTGGAAATCTGGCTGGATGGCTGGGATCAGACTGATTATTCAGGAGAAAACCTGTTTGCAGCAGCCCTGTATTTCTATTCAGATGACACAAAAATACAGGTCAATTCCATAACAGCAAACGATTCTGATGCCTTAGGTCCCTTTGACCCAGCCTTTACCATTGTTAGTGACCATGGAAATGGCAATTTTATGCTCTCTGTTGCCCGTTTTGATTGTGTAGAAATAACTGACAAAATTTTGCTTTTTACCATTGAGCTGGAATCCCTCGCAGAGGGTGAGGCTGATATTTCAGTTGAGGTAGATTTTCCTTCAGGAGCAATAATCTCTGGGGGTCAAAACTGTTCTGCTGCAATTCCCTGGGATGCAAATCCTGCCTTTGCAACCATACATCAGTCTTTTGAGGATTGGGACAGCGACGGCGTTCCTGATAATTCAGACAACTGCCCTGATGATTACAACCATGACCAGATGGATACAGACCATGATGGGATGGGTGATGTTTGTGATGATGATGATGATAATGATGGAATAAATGATGACCCTGATTATGAAGGAAACAGCTTTCGCACATCTGCTTTTTTCACTGCCACTTCTGGAGACAATTGCCCCAAGACACCAAACGGGCTGTTGTTAGGTACATGTATAAAGCCAGTTAGTGGTCTGTTTGTCGGAACAGGGGTTACGTGCACTGATGATACTGCTTGTGCAGCCGGGGAGACCTGTCAAATGGAACAGGTGGACTTTAACGCAAACGGCATCGGTGATGCCTGTGAGTGCTACGCTGACTGTGACAACAGCACCATCGTTGACATCCTTGACCTTCTTATCATGAGGAATGACTATAACAGGACAGACTGTTACTGTAATGCAGACCTCAACGATGACTGCAGGGTTGATATTATGGACATGCTTATTATGAAAAACCAGTATAACAGGACAGGATGTCCCGTACTGTAAATAAGGGGGTTAACCCCGGTTGTTTTTTAGAAGTTTTGTTAAGGCAGGACACTTCAGAAAACAGGTGGCCTGCTTTTTCTTTATAAATTAATACAAAATTTTCCCCGAACAAACAACTTCCTGTATAAAAACTGTTGACAAAACAGCTCTGTGTGCTACATTATGAGTAATAAAACTACTCAAAAAGAGGTCTGTTTTGGAAAATCTGTTTTCAGGTCTTATATCGTCAAAAACAAGGATCAAGCTTCTTACCAGGTTTTTCTTTAATCCTGAAACCAGCTCATATTTAAGAGAACTGGCAAAAGAGTTTAATGTTTCCACAAACTCTGTCCGAGAAGAGCTGAACCAGCTTACACAGACCAGTTTGCTCAAATCTCAGAAAAACGGCAGGCAGATCAAATACATGGCAAACAGGAAACACCCCCTTTTCCCTGAGCTGAAAGCCATGGTGTCTAAAGTAATGGGCATTGATCAGGTTATTGACGGAATTGTGAACAGGCTGGGTCATCTGGAAAAAGCTTTTCTTATTGACGATTATGCAGAAGGAAAGGACACAGGGATCTTAGACCTGCTTTTAGTGGGAGATATTGACCAGTATCACCTGAATGACCTGAGCAGAAAAACTGAACAATATATAAAACGAAAAATCCGCTTGCTGGTTGTGAGCAGTGATGAGTATAAAGAGCTTCTGCCAAAGCTCAGGGACAGGCCCAGAGTGCTCTTGTGGGAAGCAAAGGAAGAATAGAAAAGCAACTGGCCCTTAAGAAATAATATTATATTTCAACAGGTTATGTTGTTTTGACAATGTAACTGAGGGGGCGGAGCTGGGTAAACTTCACTGCATAGCGTGACACGCGCTGTCGGAGAAACTCTGAGGAAAGCAATGAACACTTTTTTTAAACCACAGACTCACACGGACACACCCAGACAATGAACCCTTAGCAATAATTTTATGCAGCGCAAGCTGCCGAGCCTGTTTCTCTTATTCCAGCACCTCGGAACAAAGGAAATGTTGCCCTTCTCCGCGATCTCTGAGTCTTGAACAAAGCAGGCGGTAAATATTTTTTGTTTGTTTTTCCTGTGTGTGTTTGTGGTGGCAATATAGCTTTGTGCAACGGAAAATATCCCTGTAGTCTGGTCACCGAATTGCCAGTTCCAAAAACTTGACACATGTTTACAAAACTGATACTGTTTATGTAAACATAAACAATGCTGAAATAATAAACATTATGAAAAAAAACGAGGTCCTGGAAGAGTTGAAAAAAAATTTTTTCAGGATAGCTAAAGTACCAGGCCTAAGGCTTCGGGGTTGCTCAAGTTCATTTTTAGATAAATCTTATGATGCAGTACTGAAATTATCATACGGAAAGAAGTCTATAAAACTTATCTGTTTAATAAAAAGTGTTGTGCGCACAATAACGATTGAAAATGCTATAAGGAAAATCGAAAGTTTACCAAAACAAGGGGGGGTTAAACCCTGTTTAGTTGCTACTTACCTCTCTAAAGATTTCAGAGCATTGTGCAGAAAAAAGGATGTTGCCTATATAGATCTTTCCGGGAATATTTTTATCAATATCCCGGAAGTTTTATATATCGAAAAAGGTGACAAAACAAACAAATATAAAGATACTACAAAATTAACAGGTTTTTTTTCTGACAAAAAGAGTTTTGCGATTCGATATTTGTTTGAGAATCCAAGGAAATATTGTGGTGTTAGAGAGGTTGCCTCAGCATGTTCAATTAATCCTGGAGGAGTATCACAAACATTTAATTCTCTTGAGAACACAGGCTACATTGTACGAGATTCTAAAGGGCGGGGTAAACTTTTACGATGGAAAGAATTACTTGCTGACTGGTCAGCATTTTATAAATTAAAAAGAAAAAAAGAATATTCCTTTTATTGGCATAAAAAATCGCTGAAAGAAATGATTAACACTTTAGCCAGGAGGGATTTTCCAAAAGAACCACAGATTGCCTTGACTGTTCATGCAGGTGCATTTTTGATTGCTCCTCATACAAATTATCAGGGATTACACGGGTATGTATCAAATGAATCGGATATCAGTTACTGGGAGAAAGAGTTGGGGCTTGAACAGGCAAAGCAGGGAGCAAATGTTTTTTTGCAAATACCTTATTATAAGCATTCTATTGCTTTTGGATTGAAAAAAATTAAAGGACTCTTTGTTGTATCTCCCCTACAGTTATATCTTGATTTGATTAATTTTCCAGTTCGTGGAGAAGAGCAGGCAGAGCATCTGCTTAAAAATATTATTAAACCTCATATCGAAAACCCGGGATGATTCCTTCAGAGATAGAACCTTTAGTTGAGGTTTTAACACCTATTAAAACATATCTGCCTGATATTGTTCTTGTGGGCGGATGGGTTCCGCTCTTGAATAATTTTTATAATTCATCATACATATATGATGGGTTGCCGGTAATGACCAAAGATGTGGACTTTGTTTGCCCACACTCTTTACCAGTAAAAGAAAAGGAAGTTGACGACTTGCTAATCAAAGCCGGGTTTGAAAGTCATTTAAGCGGGGATAACGTTCCTCCTGTATGCAAATACATAAAAAAAGAAACTATAGAGGTTGAATTTTTAACGCCGATGAGGGGTTCTGGCTTTGAACGTAATATTAATGTTCAAAAAAAACTATCTGCTCAAAGTCTTCGTTATTTAGAAATCCTGCTGGATCATACAGCCGTTATTGAGATATCTGAAACTGACATAAAAGTTAAAACCCCTGAACTGTCTGCATTTATATATCAAAAGGGATTGTCCTTTCCTTTGAGAACCTCAGAAATGAAGAAGGCCAAAGACCTTTATTACATTTATCAAATCTTAGACAGTATTTCGGACACAGAAGATTTAATTCAAGATTTAAAAGAAAAAATTATACCTCTTCATCCACAACGCTGGTTGGACAGGTTTACTGAAAATCTCAAGCAGCAATTTAAAGGCATTGATGATATCGGGGTTGATTCTGTAACGAGACAAATTAAAGAGTTGCCTGAATATTCGCGCGATGCTGCAATTGAAAAAAGGAGGGTTTTTAGAACTTTTTCTGATTTTATTGGTAGCTTAGCTTAAAATCCATATGACAATTTGCGATAGTTATGAAAATATTTCAGACAGAAAAATATAACGAGTACGTTTTTGCCCTTCTCCGCGGCCTCTGCGTCTCGAACGAGCAAAGCCCCCGACAGATCGGGACAGGCTGGACAGTGAAACATTTTAATTTTTATTCAATATAAAGACTATGCATAGCGATAATAAAAAACATCTGTACTGCCCCGGCCAGAACGCAGGATGGGGCTTTGGGGTCTGGCGGGAAATGATGTCAGAGCTGACAGGCAGCTATGAACTGACCTGGCGACTTTTTTTAAGAAACTTCAAGGCCAAATACCGTCAGACTGTTCTTGGTTTTTTGTGGGCTTTAATAATGCCCCTGATGGCTGTTGGCACATTTGTTTTGCTCAACCGTGCAGGAGTGCTCAATATCGGTGAAGTTGATGTTCCATACCCGGCATATGCCCTTCTTGGCCTGACAATATGGCAGATTTTTGCAGGGGGCCTGCGCTCCTGCAGCAATGCTATTGTGGCTGGCGGAAGCATGGTTGTGAAGATCAACTTTCCGAAAGAGTGCCTGGTGATCTCCTCTTTTGGAGAGGCCATTGTTGAGACTATTGTCAGGTTGGGCCTGACAATAGCAGTTTTTGCTGTTTACAAAGTTGTTCCGGCATGGACTGCTGTTCTGTTTCCCTTTGCCCTTATTCCTCTGCTGCTGTTTACATTAGGTCTTGGTTTTTTGCTGTCACTTCTTAATGCTGTTTTCAGGGATGTGGCAAATATTGTCTCCCTTGCTTCCACTTTCCTGCTTTTTGTCACACCAGTGCTTTATCCTGAACCAAAGGCTGCCTTTTTCAAAACCTTTACTTTGTTCAACCCACTGGCAGTGCTTGTTTCCGCGCCAAGGGATCTAATTGTAAAGGGGTGTATAACAGAGCCCACCCTGTTTTTTATATACAGCGGTCTGTCCCTTGCTCTGTTTGTTGTTTCCTGGCGGCTTTTTCACCTTGCTGAAATACGAATTGCAGAAAGGGTGGGTGCCCGATGAAAGGTGATGTTCTAATAAAAGCAGAAGGGGTTTCAAAAAAGTTTTCCTCACGCCTTAAAACATCCATGAAATACGGTGTTATTGATATTGCCAGGGATTTTGTGGGGTTTCCCACGCGCAGTGATGTTTTGCGAAAAAACGAGTTCTGGAGTGTTGATGATGTGAGCTTTGAAGTAAAACGCGGTGAATGCCTTGGCCTTATCGGCCCCAACGGTGCGGGCAAAAGCACCCTGCTGAAAATGCTTAACGGCATAATTATGCCTGACAAGGGCAGCATAGAAATAAACGGCAGGGTTGGGGCGTTGATTGAAGTTGGGGCAGGTTTTCACCCACTCCTCACCGGTCGAGAGAACATATATATTAACGGATCTATCATGGGCCTCAGCAAAAAAGAGATTGATAAAAAATTTGATTCCATTGTTGAGTTTTCAGAACTCGGTGATTTTATCGATACACCGGTCAGCTATTACAGCTCAGGAATGTATGTAAGACTTGGATTTGCCATTGCAGCGCATCTTGAACCGGACATATTGCTCATTGATGAAGTATTGGCAGTAGGGGATGTGGGTTTCAGGGCAAAGTGTTTTAATGCAATTGATAAAATTTCAGACAAGGCAGCTGTTGTTTTTGTATCTCACCAAATGCCACAAATTGCAAGAATATGTTCAGATATCCTGGTTATGAAGCATGGTAGGCCATCATTTAACAACAAGGATGTTCCCAAAGGGATTCAACATTATTATGAACTGTTTTCAGCTGTAAAAACGAGTGTTTCCGGTAGTGGCCGGGCAACCATTCATAAAATAGCACTTGGTTTAGATAATAAAACAACTTCTAATGAAGGTCTGTTAAAAATTCAATATTTGGACGATTTATATATTGATGTAACTTTTTCTCTGGCATCAGATATCAAAAAGGCAACTATGAATATTGCTTTCATGGACAAAGATATACGAGGAGCTGCTCAATGCTATTCTTGTAACTGTAATTTTGAAATCATCAACAGCAATAAACACATTACTACCAGGGTTAAAATACCCAAACTTCAACTAAATCCAGGAATATATTACATTTCTATAATTATCACAGACAAAAAACGCGGGGAAACACTTACAAATCATCATATGGCTCAACAATTACAGGTTACAGGTTCATTTGTAGGATTTTCCCCTGTTCAATTTCAGGGGGAATGGCAATATATAAATTAAATTTTTTAAAGTACGAATTTAATGAATACCTTCAAAAAAACTCACATTATTCAACTACCCAAAATCCAAGACCCCAGAGGTAATCTGACTTTTATCGAAAACAATCGACATATTCCTTTTTCGGTCAAACGAGTTTATTGGATTTATGATGTTCCAGGAGGTGATGCACGTGGTGGGCATGCCTATTATCAACTCGAAGAATTTATTATTTCACTATCTGGAAGTTTTGATGTTGTGGTAGATGATGGACGGGAACAAAAAACACATTCACTTAGCAGATCTTATTACGGTCTCTATGTGCCAAATATGATTTGGCGACATCTGGAAAATTTTTCAACCAATTCTGTCTGCCTTATTCTGTCATCACTCCCATATACAGAAAAAGACTATATAAGGGATTATAACGTGTTTCTTAATCAATCCAATCTAAAAAAATAAATGGAAACAATTGACGACTGCAAAATAATAGAGCTGCCCAAAATTTACAGAAAGGAGGGGGCAATTACTCCTGTAGAACAATATAAACAAGTACCATTTGATATTGCCCGCGTCTACTATCTCTATGATGTTCCAGGAGGTGAAAGCCGCGGAGGCCATGCCCATAAAAAATTACATCAGATGCTTGTTTCTGTAATGGGGAGCTTTGATGTTATTATAGATGATGGACAGCAGAGAAAAAGGATTAATCTTAACCGCGCATATACTGGTTTATATATTCCCCGGATGATTTGGCGAGAACTGGATAACTTCTCATCCGGCGGGGTATGCCTGGTGCTGGCATCAATGCCATATGATAAAGATGATTATTACCGAAACTATAATTATTTCTTGAAAGATAAGTTAAGCGCTTTTTGATTTAAATTCGCCTTATGGTGCTACATCTTGTATAGAAATCAAAGGATTAAGTTGTTAATACATTTCATAGATTTTGCTAAAACAAATAAAATTTGACCTTTTTAAACTTTCACTGCTTCAAAATAGAAATATAATAGTCAAATTGGGATATCCATGAAAAAAAACATTGACAACAAAAGGCTTAGACAAAAAGCATATGCAAAATACAGAAAGAATCCTCAATGTTTTTTTGAGGAAAAAATTCACAGTGTTTCAAAAGATGAAAGAGCTTTAATTAATCCCAGTTGGCCTTGGTTCTGGTCAAAATACCATTACAATCTTGTGGAAAATGGGATCATGGAAATACTGGTGGAAAATGATATCAACCTTGAAGATGGTATAACTGTATTGGATATTGGAGTAGGAACAGGTCACTGGATTGATTTTTATACTGCTTATTTTAATGTATCAGAAATTTGGGGTGTCGACTTCTGTGAAACACCTTTGAATAATTTAAAAAACTGTTATCCAAGACTTAATGTACATTTTTTGCAATGGGATATTTCAACAGCTTTACCTGATGAATTAATGGGGAAACAATTTAAAATAATTACTGCTATTGGGGTTATGTTTCATATCGTCGATGATGATAAATGGAAAAGAGCTGTTGGTAATCTGATGAGGTTAATGCACAAAGATAGTATAATCATTATTGGTGGCGATTTTGGAAAAAAAACAATTGAGCGTGGTATCATGCGAAAAAACCGTTCATTTAAAGTATGGGAAAGTCTCTGCAACAAGAACCATGCTGAAATATGTTCCTTAAAA
Source organism: Deltaproteobacteria bacterium (assembly GCA_024276465.1). Lineage (GTDB taxonomy): Bacteria > Desulfobacterota > WTBG01 > CAIYCZ01 > CAIRTM01 > JAJRXD01. The sequence continues at coordinate 42,582 of JAJRXD010000081.1, read as the reverse complement.
AGATTTGACTGGTGGGCAGGGGCTGATAATGATGGAATTACAGATAATTTAATTGCAATCCGAGTTAAAAACAAACATTAGTTTTTTAATATTAAGCTGAGCATTATAATCTGAATAATGAGTCACAGCTCTAAATTAATAACACGATTTGTCGATTCTGCTCAAAATATTGATGGAAAATATGATTGAAATTGTTAGATACAAAACACAGCAGAAAAAGGAGTGGGATGGGTTTGTAAATAAATCTAAAAACGGTCTGTTTTTATTCTGTCGGGAATATATGGATTACCATGCTGATCGTTTTATTGATCACTCATTGATGTTTTATGCTAAAGGAAAACTTGTCGCTGTTTTGCCAGCCTCTGAGAAAAAAAGCGAACTTGTCAGTCACGGAGGACTTACATTCGGTGGGATCCTAACGGACAGATCCATGAAAATGATCACAATGTGTGACATTTTTAATCATCTGATTATATATCTGCGTGAAAGGCAGTTCAGAAGGCTCATATATAAAGCCATACCCCATATATACCATTCTATCCCAGCCGAAGAAGATCTGTATGCATTGTTCAAACACAATGCAAAACTCATTCGCAGAGATGTATCTTCGACGATAAATTTTCAAGTGAAAACATCCTACTCAAAAGGGAGAAAATGGAGCATTAATAAAGCAAAAAAAAGGGGGGTTCAGATCATAAAAAGTGATGATTTTGAAACTTTTATGGAAATCGAAAAATATGTACTGCAAAAATATCACAATGTAAATCCTGTTCATACCGCGACCGAAATTAAAATGCTTGCGGAGCACTTTCCGGATAATATTAAGCTTTTTTCCGCTGTTGAAAAAGATAAGATGTTAGCGGGTGTTATTATTTATGAAAGTCCTGAGGTGGCACATGCGCAGTATATTGCTTCGACTGATGAAGGCAAACAGGATGGTGCTGCGGATTTAATATTGGATTATTTAATTAGTGAATATTACACAGACAAAAAATATTTTGATTTTGGCATTTCAACTGAAAATAACGGGCGTTATCTAAACAAAGGACTTATATCCAACAAAGAAGGATTTGGGGCTCGGTCCACTGTTTTTGATTTTTATGAACTTCTTATTCAGGGATAAGTGTTCTAAAATGCAAATATCTAAATTGCGAGTATTAAATTTTATTAATGCCTCACTCCTCTAAAACAAAAATAGTGTTTTTGGTCGGATTTGACCGTTGCGGTTCTTCTCTGGTGGCTAAACTTCTTGCCAAACATCCCAAAATTAATTTACTTTTTCAGCCATTTAATCGTACAGAGATACAGAGAACCCAGTTGGAGATATGGTCGCCTGATAAAAGGGCAGCACAAACAGAAGCATTTATTGATGGCCTTTTAAAAGGTTTTTTAGACAAGAACTATTTGGAGTCAGGTTGGGTATACAAACACAGCTCATCTCTTGAAATTGACGCTAAAAAAATCAATTTGATCAAAGATACAAAATTCCATTTTAAGACAGAGTGGCTTAATTTTAAATATCCTGAAGTTGACTTCTGGGGAATTTGGCGAGATCCGCGAGGAATTGTTTGCTCACTAATGCGAAATGATTTCTATCAAAAATGGTATGGGGAAAAAGATTTTATGACTGCATCTAAAGTAATTTTGAAGCACCCTATTTTAAAACCCTATAGATATTTTTTGAAAACCCGGCTTAACGATACTGAAAAAATGGCATTATTAGTAGCTGTGAGGACGCATTATATGGCCTCGAGCCTCAGCTCAAACAAATGTATAGTTTATGAGGATATTCTTGCCGATGCGAATAAGGCATTGGGTTCTTTTTTTGACAAATATAAATTAAGCAAATATGACATGTCAAAATATATACATGAGGATGCAAATGTGATTGGACAGCCGTTTGAGAAATCAGACTTGTGGAAAGACTTTTTTCCTAAAAGCCAGTTAAAAAAATTAAATAATATCTTTCAAGAATTGTTTTATTTCTGCCCGCATAACACCAACAAATTATCCTTTGACATTTCCTGAGGCTTTATTAATGTTCAAACTTTTAGACAGTATTGTGAAACAGTGAGGAAAAAATGGCTGATCCAAGGATCAGCATTGTTGTTCCTGTTTACAATGCTGAAAAACATATTTCAGAGTGTCTGGATAGCATAATGGCTCAGACTCTAAAACCAGCTGAGGTTATCGTTTGTGATGATGCATCAACGGACAATTCAAAACAAATAATTGCTTCATATGCTAAAAAATATCCACATCTAATACAATATGTTTTCCACAACCAGAATATAGGAATTTCTAAAAATTTTAATTCTGGACTTAAAAAAGCTGCTGGGAATTATGTATCACTCATTGCCGGTGATGACTACTGGTTACCGGAGAAGCTCGAACTTGAGTACAAAACAATGAAGGTTAAAAAGACACAATGGGTATATTCGCAAGTCTCAGTATTGGAAGTCAAAACAAATCAGAAAAAAATGTTTTGGGGGACTAAAAACCCGTTGGAAGGAAATATTTTTAAAGCAGTTTTTTCAAGAGAACTTTCACCAAGAAATTTCTTAATTAAGAAGCAGACAATTCGAGCAGAAAATTATTTTGATGACCAACTTGAATTGTTTGAAGACTGGGATCTTAAAATTAGATTAGCAAAACGATACCCCATAGCTCATGTCCCAACCCCACAGATTGTATATAGATTGCATTCTTCAGGCATATCTCGTACAGCTTTAGTCTGTCGTTTAAATCAGGTGCTATCTGTTATAAAAAAAAATCGACACTTGCTTCATAATCTTGACAAGAAAGAAATACACTATATTAAAAAGAAAATAAATGCTTATTATTTTTCTGTTTTTAAATCCGAAAACAGACGGTCACGTATTAAAAGCTGGCATGAGTATCTGTTATGCTTAACTTATTTATTCCAATTGCGTTTTATCTGTTTCTGATTTTTTGTTCACAAAATGTTTATTAAAATACAAAGTTTGTTTCAAAAACTCTTTAAACTTCCCTGTGGCCTCTCAATAAGTCACAGACTTTTTTTTTGCATTAATCCTGGACGATCAGGATCTAATTATCTGGCCTCACTGTTAGGAACAGCTGAAAATGTGGTTAGTTTTCATGAAGCAAATCCCACTATGACGGGTGAATACCTTCAAGCAGTGGCTCAAGCATCCTATTCTGAATCATTTAAAAAACGTAAGATTAAGTGCAAAGCAATAAAGCGCACATTAAAAAAAAACCCTGATGGAAAAATCTATTGTGACACAAGTCATATGTTTATTAAAACCTTTTTCGATGTTGTTTTAAATGACTTTCAACAAACTGAAGTTATTATATTGAGGCGAGAGATGGCAGCCGTGCTCAAAAGTTTTATTGAACTTGGTTATTTTTCCCCAACAAACAAGGTTTGGTCTGATTGGATGATTGTCCCCAATGCTAAAACAGCCGCAATTGCTTGTGCAGGATCCTATCCTGACATGGATCAATATGACCGTTGCATAGCCTATTTAGTTGACATTGAAGCTCGTGCACAAAGGTTTAAAAGAGACTATCCTAATGTTCCAACCTACGAGGTGCGTTTAAAAGATTTGAATAGCTATGACTTTGTTTTAAATTTTTTCAACAAGTTAGGAATAAAAGCCACAAAAGAAACAAAAAGTATTATTGGATTTTCCATTAATGAGCGAAACCAAAAGAAAAAAGATATTAATAATTTTGCTGAATTAGAATATTGCCAGGAACGTATCATCCGATATAGGCAAAAGGCGGAATCAATGGGAATCCGTATGCCTGATAGTATATCAATGGATAAACAATAAGTGTGACAAAAAATGGGCCACAAGCTTTAAATTGCTTTTATTGGGGTGTGGCTTGTTTGAAAAAGTCCCGAGAAACTATTCTCGTGAGGTAAATACCTGATCTTCAACAAAATGATAAAAATATCCCACATCATAAACCCGGTTCTTGCTGATGAATCCTCAGATCTTTTTGAAGCACAGCCTGTTACCTTCAAAACTATGAGTGCTGCCCGTGAGTTTGCAAAAAATCTTGTTGGGGTAACTTTGTATTCCGCTCAATATCCTGAAGACCGGGCCATTGTCCCTGAAGGCTTTAAGTTAACACCTGATCTGGAACGTTCTGTTTCAGACATTGGCACGTTTGTCAAAGACCGTAAGCTGCCGTTGATAAAAGATATTCTTGACCGTTTATACGAATCAACTGATGCAGAGTATCTTATTTATACAAATGCTGATATCGCCCTTCAACCCTGTTTTTACATAACTGTTAAGAATATTATTGAGTCGGGTTTTGATGCTTTCACAATTAACAGGCGAACGATCTCTAAAGAGCACAGCACAGACCAGCTTGAGTCCATGTATGCTGAGGTTGGCCATCCGCATCCAGGTCATGACTGCTTTGTTTTTAAGAGAAGCCTTTATCCAAAATTTAATTTGGGTAAAGCATGTATTGGTGCAAACTGGATAGGCCGGGTTCTGATTTCAAACCTGATTTGTCATTCAGAGCATTTTGATATCTTTAAAGACCTGCATCTTAGATTTCATTTGGGGGATGACCGCAGATGGAAAGTCCCGGACTATGCAGACTATGATAAACATAATGAAAACGAACTGCATAAAATATTGTCAGACTTCAAACAAAAAGGGCTCTTTTCCAACAAACCCATGGTGGAGAGTTTCCTGCACCATATTGAAAAGCCAGGGGCATCTTTTAGCACGCTTTGCTGCCTGAGAGCAGAGCGGTTTTTAAGAAAGGTTTTTGGTTAACATGCTGTTTGTTGATCAAATTGATATTGATAAGACAGCGCTGCCCCAGGATCCGGTTTTTATAGTCGGCTGTCCGCGCTCTGGCACAACACTTCTGCAGTCTTTGCTGGCTACTCAGCAGGGCATTTTTACTTTTCCTGAGACACATTTTTTTACCATTATTTTCAGACATATTAAAAAAAATGAAAACGGATATATTATCAGATCCTGCCTTGAACAGGTTTTTTCTGCAATTGAACAGATGATTGAACTGCAATTCTCAGAACAGATAAAAAAAAAGATTCTTGCAGCATCTGAGAATAATGCTCTTGGTATTAAAACATTATTTGAAATTATTGTCTGCTCTCTTCTTCATAAACAGGTAAACAGGTCAGGAAACAATGATTATCGCTGGCTGGAAAAAACCCCGGGGCATTTTCTTGCCATTGAGACTATTTCAGCCCTCTATCCTTCAGCCTCTTTTGTTGCAATGGTTCGGGAGCCATCATGTGTAATTCAGTCAAGAAAAAAAAACATTCCTCAGGAAAAAAATTATTCTGTGCGGATACTCGCTGCTCAGTGGAATAAAGCAATATCAGCATTTGAAAACTTTCTAAAAAAGAATCCTGACAGAATTCATGTTTTAAAATATGAAAATTTAGTTACAAATCTGGAGGAAGAGATGGGTGCGCTGTGCAGATTCCTTAAAATTGATTTTCAGTCTGACAGGCTGAACAAATATAAAGACCAGGCTGAGAAGGTCATACTTACTAAAGAGAAGTGGAAAAATAATGTGACAGCAAAAACAATTATGAGTTCAAATGATTCAGCAAATAAGAATTTGAAGTTGATTGATATTTTACAAATACAGCACATGACACAAAACAACCTTAAAAAATACGGCTATCATATTAAACATAAGAATATTCAGCAGATATTCAGTCAAACACTGAATGTGCTTAATCCAATCCTGTATCCGTTTAAAAAATTTTATAAGCTTTTTTGAAACCTCAGACTCACGCGGACAAAAGAGCGGACGGTAAAAATTTTAAACTATTGAGATAACAATGCAGTTAGAATCTCAACATATATCAGACATTGTTCAATTTCCTGAAATGACCCACAATCCCGGGTCGATCGGATATATTGAAAAAATGATAATCGGACAGATGGTTATCATCAGCCAGCCTGAGCTGATCATCTAAACAGGAACATTTAAAGGACAAACAACAAGGTTTATGGCAGACCTTATCAGGATGAATCATCTGCCCAAATGCAAAATTGCCTCATTTGATCTTCCTGAAGTTTTACAAAACTTGAGTGAATCTGATTCATATTTTAAAAACAATCCTGAAATAGAATTAATTCAGGGCAGCCTGCCTGAATCCCTGAAGGAATTTTTAAATAAAATTTCCCAGCCGGTTGATTTTGCCATAGTGGATGCTCAGCATTCCTACAGTGCGGTGTTAGAAGAGTTGGAAATAGTTCATTCCAGGTTAAAGCCGGGCAGCTATGTTTTCTGTCATGACTATAGAGAAAATGATCCCAAGTATGAGGGGATTGTATATGCTGCAGACAGGTTTGCAAAAAATCATGGTTACAACATTCTACAGCTGAACAACAGTAACCTTAATGACAGGGAAGTTGTCTGGGGCGCTGCTCTTTTGAGAAAGCCGGCAAAAAAACGAAGCTTTTTAAAGTTCTTTTATTATAATTTGCAAACAGCAGGAACAGCATTTTTGTCAAAACTGAAAAAATGATTCACCGCAGAAGCGCAGAGAAAAGCAACAATCACTTTTTCAAACCACAGACTCACGCGGACAAAAGAGCGGGTGACCTTCTTTCGTTCTTTTGAACTACGGCGCGACAGGCCTACCCGCTCCTTTACAGTCTTTTTATGCAGCAAAGCTGCCAGATGCATTTCTGTCTGTGTGAGTCTGTGGTTAATATGAGTTTTGCATTTCCTGAACAAAAACTACCATGAAACAATCCAAATACAGGGTCTGCTGGCTGAAGGAAAAATTTCAATGGATGGGAAGCCACAGCGGATATGATCTTTTGTGTGATTATATCTCTTCAATGCATGACACAAAGACCATGAGCATTTACAGGCCCGGACATGTATCACATATCATAGAGCAGGCTTTCAATCCAATCCTCAGAAAGATTAAAAAAAGCCATACTTATACCCTCCAGGGTCTGATGACTGAGATAAAATGTGCCTTTCATTCCATGTATAACTCATATGATATTATCCATGTTCTTTATACTGAGAGAACATTTACCCTTCTGCCCGGGCTGCTGTTCAGGCACAGGGGTGCCCTCATCGGTACTGTGCACCAGCCAACAGGACTGTGGCGTTCCGGACGCCATGAAAGGGATATTCTTAAAGCCCTCCGGGCATTAATCGTGCTGAGCAGCAGGGAAAAGGATTTTTTTGAAGAAGTGCTGCCCGGACAGGTTTACTTCATTCCCCATGGCATTGACACAACATTTTTCATGCCAGCAGGTGAAAATCTGTGGGAAGAAAAAAAGCAGCGTGCTCCGCGCTGTGTTTTTTCCGGGACATGGCTTCGGGACGTGCAAACTCTTGCGCTGGTCGTGGATAAAATCCTTGAACATGATCCGGGTATCAGGCTTGATATGCTTGTGCTGAAAAAAAAGCAGAACAACCCGGATTTTTCCCGGATTGCCCGGCACAGGCAGGTCTCCTGGCATTCAGGTCTGTCCGATGAACAGCTGAGAGGTCTTTATCAGAATGCCAGCGTGCTTTTGCTGCCCATGTTAGACTGCACAGCCAATAACGCCCTTCTTGAAGCCATGGCCTGCGGTCTGCCTGCTGTAACAAACAGTGTCGGAGGCATGCCGGATTATACAAGAGAGGATTTTGCAGACCTGTTACCAGTGGGCGATGTTGACGGGATGGTTAAAGCTGTTCTTGAATTGACCGGTGACCCGAACAAGTGCAGAAAACGCGGTTTGTCAGCCCGTACATTTGCAGAAAACAATTTAGACTGGTCTCATATAGCTTCACAAACCGTTCAGTTATATGACAGGGTGTCTGCCCCTGAATAAAACAGACAGAAATTATTCTCCGCGGAGAAAAACAACATTACTGCTGCTGCTTTACTATGTGCCTGTGCTTTTTTGTCTGCGGCTAATCTGAGTTTTTTTCTCAGCAGCCTCTGCGTTTAGAACTAATCCCGACAAATCGGGATGAACGGACAGTGAATATGTTTAGACTTGTTAATTTTTAATTAATCGAACAAAAACAATGCTGCCGGATTTCCTGATCATTGGAGCACAAAAAGCCGGGACAACCTCTCTTGCAAAAAACCTTGCCAGACACCCTGATATCCATATGCCTGCAGATGAGATCCATTATTTTGATAAGGATTTCAACTTCAGAAAAGGTGTTGAATGGTATGAAAATCATTTTACCGGTGCAAAACAGGGACAGGCAATCGGAGAAAAAACACCGGATTATCTGTGGGCAAACGGGAATGGGGTTGAAGGGCATCTGCCCTTTGTCCACAAAAATATTTACAATACCCTGCCTGAGGCCAGACTGATAGTAATTCTGAGAAACCCTGTTGAAAGGGCGATTTCTGCTGTTAATCACATTATCAGGTCAGGCCGCATTTCTCCTCTGCACAATATTGATGATCTGCTGACAGGCAAAAAAAAACATCTCGTGGAAGGACATGGTGTCATTGATAAGGGAAGATACTATAATCAGTTAAAGGCATATTGTGAGTATTTTGATCTGAAACAGATACTTGTCCTTTTCTTTGAGGATGAGGTTGAGCAAAACCCGGCCCTGGGGCTGCGCCATGTTTGTGATTTTCTAAATATCAATCCTGATATTGAATTCGCTGATAAATACAGCAAGTTCAATGAATTCGGAAGTTCAAGGCTGGGGCTTGTAATTAAATACTATCTGCCGTTTATGAAATTGCTGAGTAAAGTGCTTAATCTGTTTTTCCCATCACCAAAAGCCCGGCCCAATCAGGAGACAGTCAGCAAACTGTACGAAATATACAGGGATCAGAATGAAAAGCTTTTTGACCTGCTGCAGCGAAAACCCGCGTCCTGGACAATGGATAAATAGTTAAAAATGAAAATCACCTACATACTCAGAACATTTCCAAGCCTTTCCGAAACCTTTGTGCTGAACCAGATAACCGGGCTGATAGACAAAGGTCATGGGGTAAACATAATTTCTATTGACAGGCCCACAGAGGAAAATGTTCATGAGGATGTGCTACGATATGACTTGCTGAGCAAGACCCTGTACCTTAGAAAAACACCCTTTGCTCTGGAGCCCGGGCTTAAGCAGGGTCTTTTTTTATCCCTGTCTTTTACTGATATGCTTCATGCACATTTTGCGAGTCTGGCTGCGGATTTAGCAATGCTGCTTTCAAAGGTTTTGGGCATCCCATACATTTTTACTGCACACGCCAATGACATATTTACAAACATTGATATTCGTCAGCTCAAAGAGCGCTCCAGGGAGGCTGCCGGAATTGTTACTGTTTCAGATTATAACAGAAATTACCTTTTAAAAATTTTGGGCGCTGATTTTTCGTCAAAAATCCGGGTTATCCGGTGTGGTATAAATCTCGACGATTTTGAGTTTGTGGAAAGGCAGTCAGATAAAATTATTAAAATTCTGCTTGTTGGCAGGCTTACAGAAAAAAAGGGGGTTCCGGATGCTGTTGCTGGTTTTAAGAAAGCACTGGAAAATGCCCGGGATATTGAAATGCGAATTGTCGGTGAGGGGGAACTGAAAGAGAACATTCAAGCAATAATCAACAGATCAGGCCTTAATGAAAAAGTGTTTCTGCTTGGTGCCCAACCACGCGAACGTATTGTGCAGGAAATAAGGAAGGCTGATATTTTCTTTCTGCCTTCTGCAACAGCAAAAAACGGGGACAGGGAGGGAATACCTGTATCCATAATGGAAGCAATGGCAACAGGTCTTCCTGTTGTTTCAACCCTGCACACAGGTATACCCGAGCTGGTCATAAATGGTAAAACCGGCTTTCTTGTGAAAGAACATGATATAACGGCCATGGCGGAAAAAATTTCAACCCTGGCTCTAAGCCCTGGTTTAAGAAACGAGATGGGGGTGAATGGCAGCGAATATGTGAAGGCACACTATAACAGCAGAAACGAAATAAATGAGCTTGAGTGTCTGTTTGCTGAGCTTGCCGGAAAAGATCCCGGGCACAACAGGAACAAAGAAGCCTGTGGTCAGGCATTTAAAGAAAAATTTGAACATGTGCTGGGCCTGTTAGAACAGGATTTTCTGCAAAAAGAATTCAAAAACAAACAGATAAGAAAACTTGTGGAAGCTGCAAAAAAAAACAGATGGGTTTACAGGCTGTATTATATTCTCAAACCGTTTCTGAAAAAACAGGGTCTCAACTGAAATGAAACCAAAAACAGTTTTGTTTGTCTCACATTCAAGCAGGTTGTTTGGTGCTGAACGTTCTTTGCTGACCCTAATCACTGGTTTAAAAAAATCAGGGGCTGTCATACCTGTTGTTTTGTTCCCGGCCAATGGACCCCTTGTTGATCTGGTGAAGGCTGAGGGAATAAGGGTTGTCATAAAGCCTTATCATCACTGGATAGGCCGAAACATTATTAACAGAATGTTTCTGGGGCCTGTCAGGATGCTGTTAAACTTTTTTACCTTGTTCTTCCTGAATAAAACAATAAAGGAGATTAATCCGGCTGTCATATATACCAATACACTTGCCAGTCCCTTTGGTGCTTTGCTTTCCCTGTACCATAAAACACCCCATGTCTGGCACGCAAGAGAGTTCATACAGGAAGACATGAACAGGGATTATGATTTTGGAACAATTCTCAGCATGGCTCTGGTCGCCAAATCAGCAAAAATAATCTGTAATTCCCGGGCTGTTAAAAACAAATTAAAGCAGACAATTAAAGCAGATATTTTTGAGGTTGTTTACAATGGTTTTGTTTTTTCTTCCTTGAATCCCATTAAAATATCATCCCGGTTTGACAGGTGCGTTCTTAAAGCCAACCCCGTCAGATTGCTGATCGCAGGACAAATTAACATTGCCAAAGGCCAGGCTGATGCTGTCAGGGCTATGGCCAGATTAATTTCCAGGGGTTACTCTGTTCAATTGTCAGTTGTTGGATCGGCAAAGGATCAATACCTCAATCAGCTTAAACAGCTTTCAAAAGAACTATCTGTCCAGGACAAGGTTATATGGCACGGTTTTGTTGACAATGTTCTTTCCTTTATAGATGATGCTGCCATAGTTCTTGTATGTTCCAGGTTTGAGGCGTTTGGAAGAATAGCTGTTGAGGCAATGTCTGCCGGCTGTCCTGTGATTGGAGCGCGTGGCGGGGGCCTGCCGGAGATTATTGAACACAGGGTTACAGGTCTGCTTTATGAGCCGGGAGATTATGAAGCACTGGCAGAACAGACAGAACAGCTGTTAACAAATCGAGGGCTTTATGAAGAAATTGCAGATCAGGGGCAGAAGTCTGTTGCTGAACGGTTTACGGTTGAACAATACTGCTCTAAGATTAATAATATTCTTGAGCAGGCATGCAAAGATTTATAATACAGGTCTGTTCTGTCCATCAGAACCGGGCTGTCGTGCTTTCTGGCCGAAAAGTGCAGCAAGGTAACCTTTGATGGCAGTTGTGTTGCCGAAACGTATTGTGCGTATGAAAGCCCTGATTCCCAAAACTTTTATCTTAAAGCACAGTGATAATATTTGTGACGCTGGTGCCTGAAACAGTTTTTTGCAAAGTAAAAAATGTGCACGGTTCAGATGGTATTCGTAGAAAAATGAATTTTGAACAGACGACGCACCGGTCTTGTGATAGATTACTGCGTCAGGCACAACCCCCATCCGAAACCCCTGTCTTACTGCTCGATGACAGAATTCAACATCCTCGCCATACATAAAAAAGGTCTCGTCAAAAAATCCTGTTGTTTCAAAAACTTTTCGTTGTATCAGCAGGCAGCAGCCAGTTAAACAGTAAAAATTTCCCGGCAGAATGTGGGGCCAGTGGTTTATAAGCCCTGTCCATGCATTATAATAGCTGCCCTTTGACCAGATGCGGCTCTGCTCAGGGTAGTTGTAGATAACAGGGGCAGCAAGGTCCAGTGACAAAAATTTTGCACCGGGAATAAGTTTTTTTAAAAGGTCCGGGGGCAGAACAGTGTCGTTGTTCAGGATAAGGTAGGCATCAAACCCTTCGGGGAAAGCTTTTTTCAGTACAAAATTTACTCCACCTGCAAATCCCAGGTTTCTGTCGCTAATAAGAACAGCAATTTTCGACTCATTAAGGAACGATTCCCTGAGCCTGCTCTCTTCAGTTTTATCCTGTGAGTTGTCCAGGACAAAAATCCTGTCAATGTCCTTGCCTGCCAGAGCTTTTACACAATCAATGGTATCCTCGTGGCCAAAGTAATTTAATAAAACCGCACAAACTTTCATTTCGTCTTAAACTATCCATTTCTGCAAATAAAACTTTAAGCCCCCCTCTTTCCCCCCTTGACAAGGGGGGATGAAAGGGGGGTTAATACAGTTTCACGACAACTGCATGACCATTCAGGTTATGAATAATTAACCGATCCCTTTCCTTTATCTGTTCTTCAACATATTTTGTTATTCCATCACAACCCACAAAACCATAGTCATCATAAACAATTATCCCCCCCTGCACCATCTTTCCCCAAATCCAGTTTGCAATATCCTTTGCTGATTGATAGACATCCACGTCAATATGGCAGAACCTGAATCTTTCCTGTTCTATTTCACGGGATGTCTCATCAGGGAAAACACCTTCCAAAATTCGAACATTTTTCAGTTTTTCCTGATCAAAGATTAAACCCTCAACAATCCTCCTGGATGTGTCAGCATGCTCTCCACCTTTATATCTGGAGTCTTCTGCTCCTGTTTTTACAACCCCGGAAAAGGTGTCGCATAAATATACCGGGTTGTTAATACCACAATTAGTTGACTGCCTGGCTATAAGTGCGCCTGTTCCGCCCCGCCAAACACCGATTTCAATTATGCTTCCAGATTCAAGTTTTGAGCTTTGTTCTATGAGCTTCCACAGCTCAAAGCACCGATATTTATCAACTAATGTAAAGTCTGTTATTTTTCGGTGCATTTCCTGAAACAAATAATCATTATTCCATGGAGAGTATGTTGCAGATGGTATTACTCTTTCATATCTTTTATCAGAAGACCTGTGGGTTTGATACAGTTCAAAACCAATTTTATTAATTGCCTGTCTAATAACAGCCTTTATACTCACAAATTCACCCTTTTTTTGAAGCATTAATAAAGTATTAACTAACTGAAACACTTCAACATAGAAACAGGTCAGTAAAAACACCTCCCTGTTTTATTCTTTTGAAGCAATTATATAATATGCAAATCCGGTAATGTCCCAGAAAACCGACCCCCCTATATAACCATGATATAATAATGAGACAACAGCATATAATGGAAGCAGAAAAATCCTTTTTATCGACCTCCTGGTTCCTGATCTCTTGATAACAAAATCATTTTTCCTTAACAAATTCTCAATCTGTTCCGGTTGATATAACTTAACATGCGTTGGATCGTCATGGAAATTCAGCGTCCCCTTCATGTTAGGCAGGCGAAGGCTGCGGGGTGATGGAAATTCAATATAGATAACACCGTTTTTATTAAGCTTGTCTGATAATTTTAATATAACCTCTTCTGCGTTTTCAAGATGTTCTATAACATGGGCTAAAATCAGACAATCAAAAAACCCATCCGGTACTTTTTCAATATCCTCTGTATTTGAAAGATCAACACGGAAAAACATCTCCATGCATCTGGAATTTTTATCCCCGCTGCTGTAGTGTTCTGTTTTATCCAGTCCATAGTATCTGCATTTTGGATAGTGTTTTTTTGTGCGGGATGGAGAGTGGTTGGCACACCCGACATCAAGAATTTTTACTGCGGGTTTTTCAAGCCACTTATGAAGATATTCAAACCTTGGGGGCTTTTCAAAATATTTAACAAGCATCACAGTCTTTTTTTAATATTTTATTTCTAATTACCTCCCAGACATCCTGCACCTCAACTCCATTAATACACTTTGCCCTGAAAAAAGGCACGGGACATTTGTAGCGGTTGCAGGCCTGCCGGCATTTTCCGGATGTAACATTAAACACCCACGGATATGGTGGGCGCCAGTACCTGGCTGATGATCCTGTGATGCAAACTGTTTGTTTTTCAATAAAGGCTGACAGATGAAGAATGCCGGAATTATGGCAAATAACCCCTGAACTGGAAGAAACAAGAGATGCGATCTTTTTTATTGGCCAGCCCAGGCACAGCAGCACCCTTTCTGAAAGCTGAGCCGGAAGCCTGCCAGCAATGTTACTGAGGCGCTCCTCCTCGTTTGATGTTCCAACCAGGCATAATGAATAATCTGTTTCCCCTAAAATTTTAAGTACCAGCTGTGCCCATCTCTCAAGGGGCCAGAGTGTTGTGCTCCACCGTGCTTTGGCACCTGGATGCAGGACAAAAAAGTGCCCGGGATCAGCAAAGGGGTTTTTGCTGCTTTCCACCGGCCATGGCAGATAATCAGTCAGCCTGCATGCGCGCTGGTTGCCGGACAGGCCTAATGCACCAATGTCTGCAATGATCTGTTCAAGCAGGAACGGGTCTGCGTTTTTGTGCCTGCAGGACCACAGTTTTTTCGGTGCAAGGAGGTGGCCTAAAATGCGGGTCTTCAGGGTAGGACAGGGCCCCAGGTAGATTAGATCAAAAAAATGCCGCCACTTTTTAATGACAGGCAGCAGATGTCCGGGGTTTCTTGAAAGCTGAATAACCTCTGCAGGGGGGCAAAGCTCGTCAAAAAGTTCACTGAGGTGTGATTCAGCTGTCATTAAATATGATTCTGTTTCCGGGGAGGAATGAACAGCCTTTAAAAAAGGCCTGATCATCAGCAGATCTCCAAGCCCTCCTCCCCAGAGTATGCCAATTCGTTTTAGTTGTGTAGACATCACAACATCCTGCTCTGATTAAATATTAACCGCAGACACACGCAGACTTACACAGACAGAAAAGCAGCATTTCTCCTGTTGCGATGGGTCGGAACAGAAGAAACAGATCTGGCAGCTTCGCTGCACAAAAAACAGAAGACTTCTTGCCGCCCGAAGGGCCTTTTGTAAAGCAGTGGGCAGGTCGCCCGCTGCTTTGTCTGCGTGAGTCTGTGTGTGTCTGCGGTTCCAAAAAAGTTTTTTTGTTTTCATCCGCGTTCATCTGCGGTTAATAAGAAATTCTAATCTCCTGACAGCCCTGAGAGCTCAAGCTCATCGGCAACTTCTTTAAGGTTAAACGACTCCAGGGTTTTTCGCGTTGGAGCACCATTGTGGTCCCATCCCATCTGCCTGTAAAGCATTGTTTTTGCCTCTTCATATTTCTGCCTGTCCAGGGGCGGGAAGCGATATTTTCTGCCTGCCCAGTAAAATCTGGCAGGGTGTTTAAAATACAGAGCTGCAAGATTATCATGCCCCCTGAAATCTCCACCAGGATCACCCATACCCCCTGCCCTGTAACCTTTTGCCCCCCGCATGTCCCTTGTCTGCCAGTCCCTTATTGTCAATGCCCGCTGCAGGTGCCAGATGCCTTCCGCAAGCCTGTCAAGCTCCTCCATTTCAACCTGATGGCCTGTAACAGCAGAATAGATTTTTGATTCCAGGGAAAGATCCCCGCAGTAATCTCTCTCCTTAAACGGGCTTAAATAGTTGGGAAAAACCCAGTCACACAGGGTCAGAGAGTTTTTCAGTATTCCCCTTGTCAGAATCCATTTTGTGAAAAATATTGTTCCGGGGTTAAGATGGTTGCCTGTTTCCCCGGGGCCTGTTATTCCCTTATATTTGAACAGCTTTTCTGTAATTTCACCCCTCCTGTTTAAAGCCCGCTCACAGTCAGAGATATTGGACAGATCATGGCGGTTCGGGTCCCTGTTTTCCATCATCCAGAGAAGGGCAATAACAGGAGAAACACGGGGAGCAAAGTGGGCAGCTATACCATTATTTGTAAAGACCAGCCCGTATTTCGGATCAATTCCATTGTAAATGTCCTCATATACTCCCAGGCTGCATGCAGCCCGTACTACCCCCCGGGACAGCAGTCCCCAGAGATTTTCCTCCCTGTAGTCTGCCCGGGCCAGCTTGTTTGTCAGATCCCATATAAACGGCAGTCCGTTTTCTTCTGTTTTTTCTGTTTCCCAGGGAAGACTGTCAAGCTCTTTTCTCTGCAGGGATGTAAGTTTTCCATGACCGTTTTTAAGGTAAACAAGCAGGTTGCGAATGTTTCTCATCTCCACAGAGTTAACAGAATACATATCAGCCAGCTGCTTGCCTGCAAAAACTGCCTGGCCGGAAACCCGCAGCTTTTTAAAATCCCAGGAATGCTGTGCAAAATATGATCCGAACTGCTGACACATCATCTGTCCACCAGGCGGTATATTATAGGGCAGCCCCTCCATCCTCACGTAGCTGAAACAGTTAAAAACGCACCCGAAGCATCCATCGTTTTTCACGTGATACCTGCTTGTGGGCATTTCAAAAGAAGCATTGCACCGAAGGCCTGTCCGGTTCATTTCCTGTGCTTTTACCTCTCCGATTACCGGCCTGCCCGGATTTCCCTCCCAGCAAATATCAGAAGAGCCGGCTTTCCATGTCCCCTTCCCGGGAACCACAGACCCCCCATGGTTTAGAAGCGGTTTCCACTGGTTCTGGTAAACATCCTGTATTTTGTCATAAGGAACAGATATCCTTACAGAGCCTGTGCCCCGAACCACTATTCCTTTCAGATTTTTTGATCCCATTACCCCGCCAAATCCATACTGACCGTTGGCATGTCCTGTTTCAGAAATAATAGATGCAATAAACGAACACCTTTCCCCAACCTGCCCGATAACAGCACATTTTGCCTGCAAGTCTCCTTCCCGCTCTATGATCAGCTTCTGAGCCTGAAAGCTGTCAGTTCCCCAGATGTTTAAGGCTTTCCTGATATAAACTTTCTCATCTTTAACAGAAAGGTAAACCGGGTCCCTGGCTTTTCCCCTTATAACAATCAGATCATAACCCGCCATCTTCAGCTCAGCGCCAAAGTGCCCCCCAAAGCTTCCATGGGTAATATGATTGACCGGATATGTAACAGGAGATTTTGATATAACTGTTGTCCTTCCCGCAGAGGGTGCCCAGGTACCTGTCAGGGGACCTGCAGCAAACATTAAAAAATTTTCAGGGTCATAGGGCTTAACTTTCGGGCCTGCTTCATCCCACATTATTTTAAGACCAATTCCCAGTCCTCCAATAAACCGGGGAACATACTTCCCTGTTTTTTCATAATGGATAGAGCCGGAGGTCAAATCAACCCTGAGTATTTTCCCGCCCACCCGCAAAGATTCTTTTCCATGTTTTTTACATGTTTCCTTTATGCCCCCCATAGTAATATAAAAACTGTTTCACTGCCCGCTTCGATAGAGACAAAGAGAGTGGGCGGTGAAACAGTTTTTGCCTGCTTATCCACCTGTCTGCGTGAGTCTGTGTATGTCTGCGGTTAAATGTTAATTTTACTGACCCAGGGCGTATAAAATTTCAGGGCGCTTGAGGGGCACTCTGAAACACAGGCTGGCCTGCCATGGCACAAATCACATTTTGCGGCTGCGCCGTCAGGGGCAAGGGGTGTTGAAGCCAGAATATCCAGAAGAGGCATTTGATATGGGCATTCTTCCACACATGACCCGCACCCGATACAGGTCTCCTGATTAATTATTCTGATCCCTGTTTTGCTGTCAATGTGACATGCTCCTGTGGGACAGCTGTTGACACACCATGGTGAATCCCCATCTTCTTTACACTGCCTGCATGTGTCAGGGTGCCACAGGGGTGAAAACAGCTTGAAGAGGCCATCAAATCTTTTTCTGTCAAATTTAATTAAAGAGCTTTCAGGCCGGATCTCTTCAGGATGTTTTGCTGCTGAGCAGACAATTTCACACCGCCGGCAACCTCCGCAAAGCCCGGGATTGCCTAAAACAATGCCGGGTGCATATTTCTGCTGGTCTGTTTTTTTATCAATCCCTGATGCTATGGCAAGAACATTAACAGGGAAAACCCCCAGGCATACTGCCACCAGGCCGGATGATTTAAGGAATGCCCGCCTGTCAAGGAGCTGTGAGCAGGTATTGTTACGCTGCGGAAGGGATTCGTTCATTTGCTTGTAATCTTTCTGTCTTTGTAAGCTGGGGTTCTTAAGTTTTAGGGGTTTTCTATAAACCCTGAATAATTATAAAATAAATTGTTATTTGCGTCAAAGGGTTAAACCTTGCGGGGTATTGACATCAGCTGCTCAATTGCAGTACTATTCACTCAATGACAGCTGTTTTGGTAAAAACATACTGCCAAAGGAATAACAAAATGGGTGATAATTACAGAAAATTCTTTAAGTTCCTTCTCTGGTTTCTCTTCTTTATAACATTTACAGCTGAGTTTGTAAAAATTGTCTTTGAACTCAGCCCTGAATCAGGGCATAAGCCCCTGGGAATGGCAAATGCTTTTTTCTGGTCCAGCCTTTTTCTGATAGAAATAATAATGGGGGGCTTTATTGTAACCTTTTTTATTAAATACCCCTCCAGAAGGTTAAGACTTTTATGTCTTTCCGCCTGTCATTTTTCCGTTATTTTGCTTCTCCCTGTGCTTCTTGATGACTGGAGCTGGACAAGCCTTCTTTATCCCTGGCCACACTCCCTCCAGGCTTTCGATCCTGGCACTCCACAGACAGCCTTTATCCTGAGCCTGATAGTGGGATTTGTCATTGTGCCTGTTATCACCTTTAAATGGGGGGCAAAAGGATTTTGCGGATACATGTGCCCCCATGGCGCCTTTTTTTCAGAAACATACGGAAGGATATTTCCAGCCCGTTACAACCGGCTGAAATGGGCAGGAAGGTTCCTGCCGCAAACCTACTTTCTGCTGATGACAGCCGCTCTTCTGGGAATAATTATTATACCGGATTCAATATATCCGGTCAGGACTGTTCAGAAGCTTGTCTATTTTTTCACTGCTGAGCTGTTCTTTTTTGTTATTGCCATACCTCTTATAGGCGGGAGAAGCTACTGCAGGCTTCTCTGCCCCATGGGCTATTATGTAAAACTGCTTGTCAGGGCAAGCCGAAAAATCAAGGCTTAAATCCGGCTGCCATTTCCATTGACACCTTGAAGCCTTTATCTTATATTATTTTTAGTCGCCTGTTCTTTAAATTTTTGACGACTTCGTCTTTTATTAATGTGGTGCTCCTGTGTCGGGCATCACGGTAATTTATGCTTTCAGAGGTGAATTATGTGTCAAATGAATGTTATAATGGACAATAACGGCCAGCAGGACACGGTACTGGAAGATGTGACAAAGCTTGAAACAACTCCGGATGGCGTGCTGCTCAGCACGTTTTTTGATGAGCCAAAACTCATACCCAAAGCCAGGGTAAAAAAAATTGACTTCCTGGGAAATACCGTGACCCTCTGTACTTCAAACATCTAACTGGAGGTCTGAGTTGACAGAAACAGAAAAAATACGGGTTTTGCTTCCTCACTGGATTGAACATAACAGCAGTCATGAGAAAGAATTTAAAAAATGGGCAGAGATTCTCAAGGCAGCCGGCTCTCAGGAAACAGCTGACCTGATTGATAATGCGGCGGCAAGCATGTCCCGGGCCGGCAAAACCCTGTCCCTGGCACTTGAAACAGCCGGCGGTCCTCTAAAAGGTGGTACCGGGGGTGCGGATCATCATCACCATGATTAACAATATTTTCTTTTCTCTCTGCCTGACCTTGCAAAACCCTGCTTTGCTGAAAAAGGAGTGGATCTGTGTATAAACTAAAAATTATTGACAACTTTTCCTCTGCCCACCAGCTTAACGGATATCAGGGTAAGTGTGAGGCGCTGCACGGGCACAACTGGAAGGTTGAGGTGGAAGCAGGGGGTGAAGAGCTGGATTCAATTGGCCTGCTGATGGATTTTAAAGACTTAAAGCAGCTTGTTCGCACAGTAACTGAAAAGCTGGACCACCGTCTGTTAAATGAAGTTCTTAAAGAGATAAATCCCACTTCTGAGCTGATAGCAAAATATATCTATTCAGAGCTGAAAAACAGGTTTCCTTCCCAAGTCTCTTTAGTGTCTGTGACTGTCTGGGAATCGGAAAACTCCTGCGCAGTTTATTCTGAACAGGTACAGTAAAATAAAACAGACAGCATCACAGCACAAAAAACGGTCGGGGTGCGGGCAGGAGACAGTCGCTTTTTAGTCCGGGCAAGTCTGTGTGTGTCCGTGGTTTCAAAAAAGAGCCTGCTGATTTTCAACTTAAACATGAAAGAGTTAAACAATGGCAGCTGATCTGAAAAACATCGAAAACATGGCTTATCCCGGAAGGATAATTATTGTTGGCAAAAGCCCTGGTGGGGATATCGCTGTTATGTATGCCATAACCGGCAGAAGCCCGTCCAGCCAGGCAAGAAAGCTTGAAATTGATGGTGCAGAAAAAAAAATCTTTGTGCGCCCGACAGATGAGGAAATACTGAAAACAGGAAATCCTGACCTGCTTGTCTATCCTGCAATTATCTGTGGTGAAGGCATCTGCGTCAGTAACGGCAAGCATACAGAAGATGTTTTTAAAAATCTGAATGCAAATGTAAGTGCTGTGGAAATTTTAATGAAGTCTCTTCGCAGCTGGAAGTATGAGCCTGATGAACCAAATTATACACCAAGAATAAGCGGCTGTGTTTCCAGTGGGGCTGCCCTGAGCCTGTTAAAGAGGGCAAAGGATGGCTCTGTTATGAGAAATTATTTTGAGATTCCGATGATTCCCGGCAGGGGAAAAATGATTGCAACCTATACCGGGATTAACAAAAACCCTCTGCCTTCATTTGCCGGCGAACCCGGGGATATTGATATCCCGTGGTCATGCGCCGGAGATGCTGTAAATGCATTGTATGAAGCCCTGGGGCCCAAAGCCGGTGAGCCTGATTTCAGGGTTGCAGCAGCCGCTGTTTTCTTTGATCCAAAAGGCGATACTTAAATGAAATTAAAGAACAGGAGCTAAGGCTATGCCCACAGATGTTTCATCTTTTAAAGATGTCTATAAAACAGCCATTAAAAGCTGTTTTCCTGAACAGGCAGCGATTATTTTAGGAGACAAAAAAATTCCTCTCAGGGCTGTTTCAACCCAGCTGAGATATGGAACAAATCCTCATCAGCCTTTTGCAGCCTATGCACCCGCAGACAGCTCAAGCCTGTCAGTCGGGAATCTTGAAATGCTTAAAGGTGGAAAATCCGGATTGTCGCTCACAAACTTGCAGGATATGAGCCAGGCTTTGAATCTGTTAAAATATTTTAAGAGACCAGCCTGTACTGTGATGAAACATGTAAACCCCTGCGGTTTTAAAGTTGAAACACAGGGCGAATCCCTGGAGCAGATTTACAGAATTGCAAGACAGTGTGATGAAAGAAGTGCTTTTGGCTCCATAACAGGATTTAATGTAAAGGTTGATGCAGCTACTGCAGAAGCAATTATGGAGACGTTTGTGGAGGGGGTCATTGCCCCTGGCTATGATGATAAGGCCCTGGAAATACTGAGAAAAAACGAAGGGACAAAAAAGCGCAACAATGCTATCAGGGTGGCAAAGTTTTCAAACCTTGAAGCTGTCCCAAAATATGTTGGTGATGATACAGCCGGATACTTTAACCTGAGAAATCTGGCTGACGGAACAATTACTTTTGAAACACCTTACCTGACAAGAATTAAAACCATTGAAGATTTTATTACAGACCCCATGATTGCCAATTCTGATCCAGCGGTAAACAGCGGCAGGGATTTTGCCGTAAACAGAAAACCGACGGGCAGGGAAACAGATGACTGCCTTACAGCATGGTATGTTAATATTAATGTCCGGTCCAACGGAATTGTCTTCGTCAGGGACGGGGCAGCAATAGCTGTTGGCACAGGTGAGCAGGAAAGAATCGGGGCAGTGGAGCAGGCCATAGACAAGGCAGATAAAAAGGGCCACACACTGAAAGGAGCGGTGATGTCCTCTGATGCTTTTTTCCCCCAGCGAGACTCTATTGATACAGTAGGCGCCAGGGGTGTAACTGCTGTGGTATGGCCTGCCGGGTCCCTTAAGGATGCTGATGTGATTCAGGCAGCCAATGATAACAATATTGCTTTAATAGCCACTCTTGAGAGGTGTTTTTTGCATATATGATAAAGGATATTTCTGTTTTTATCGGGCTTGGCACAAACATTGGTGACCGGGGGGGGAATTTAAAAACAGCTTTAAATAAAATCAGTGACTTTATCCTGACAGAAAAACTATCTTCGGTTTATGAAACCGAGCCTGTTGACTATGAAGACCAGGACTGGTTTTTCAATATGGTTATACAGGGCACAACAACAATTCCCCTCCGGGAATTGTTAGGCAAGCTTCAGGAAACAGAGAATAAAATGGGACGAAAGAACGCAATCAGCAAAGGTCCCCGAATAATTGATCTGGATATTTTGTTCTACTCAAATTTAGTACTGTCAGCTGACACTTTAATCATACCGCATCCGGAAATTCATAATCGCAGCTTTGTTCTCACACCATTAAACGAAATTGCGCCTGAGTTCGTCCACCCCAAGCTGGGAAAAAGCATTAATAATCTTCTGTTAAATCTCAAACAAAAAAAACAGGTAAAAAGCCTGGGCAAAAACTTATTTAATGATTTTATTAATAGACAACTATGATTCCTTTACTTACAACCTGTTCCAGCAGATCAGATCCCTTGGGGCTGAAACACGGGTTGTTGCCAATGACAAAATCACCATTAAAGAAATAAAAACCCTGAAACCTTCCGGGATCGTTATCTCTCCCGGCCCAAAACGGCCCGGGGACAGTGGCCTTTCCATATCTGTTATTAAAAGCTTTTATAAAACAACACCCATTCTTGGTGTATGCATAGGACACGAAGGCATAGGAGAAATCTTTGGCGCAAAAGTGGTTCATGCAAAAAAGATTCTTCATGGCAAAACCACAAAAATTTACCATAATAATACAGGGATATTTAAAGGAATAAAATGCCCGTTTGAAGCTGCCAGGTATAACTCTCTTGTGATAGACCGCATACCAGAGCTGCTTGCCTTAACTGCCTGGGACAGTGACAGAGAAATCATGGGCATAAGCCATAAGAACTTTCCCCTGCACGGTATCCAGTTTCACCCTGAATCCTTCATGACAAAAGAGGGAAACAAACTGATAAGAAATTTTTTAAATGAAAGTTAAAAAAACTGTTTTAGATCCCTTAAAGTTTTTTCTGAGATTGCAAGAAGAAAAAAACGTCTGCTTTTTGACAAGCAAAAACAGCGGGGGGTGGGGAACTGTTGTTGCTTTTAATCAAGCAGAAAAATTTTTATATAAAACAGGGGGCAATAACAGGTTCAAATCCTTCTTAAAACAAAACTCTAAAAAAGGGCGGAAACTGATCGGGTTTTTTTCTTATGACCTTGGCTATGAACTGTTCCATATCAGAAAAAAAGCTGTGGATGACCTGGCGCTTCCTGACATCTGTTTTTTTGCTTTTGATAATTACATTCTTTTCAAAGGTAAAACAGCAGAAATTCATTACAGGGACAAAACTTTTCCTGAAAAGGTTCTTGAGGTTAACAAAAGAAAAATATCTGTGGCATCCTGTGAAAACAGCAGAAATTTCAAACCCGGAATAACAAAAAAACAGTATGAAAAAGCCTACAAAAAGATAAAGAAGCACATTTTTGAAGGGGATATTTATCAAATAAACCTGACTTACCGCTTAGAGGCAACAACAACCATGCATCCACGTCGCCTTTTTACAAACATCATAAGAGAAAATCCTGTGGATTTCCTTGCCTATGTTGAAGGAGACAACTTTGAGGTTTTAAGCGCTTCTCCGGAAAGATTTGTAAAAATAAAAAACAGGAGGATTGAAACCTGTCCCATTAAGGGAACCCGACCCCGGGGAAGGACTAAAAGAAGCGATGAGAAGCAGAGAAAAGAATTGCTGGAAAACAGAAAAGAAGCTGCTGAACTCAATATGATTACAGACCTGATGAGAAATGATCTGGGAAAAGTCTGCGAAATCGGTTCTGTTAAAGTTGCAGGTAACAGGCTGCTCAGCAAATGTCCTACGGTCTGGCACACTTACTCGAAAATCACCGGCAGAATTGCGGGGGGGGGTCTCCTGTTGATGCCCTGATCTCCATGCTTCCGGGGGGCTCAATAACCGGGTGCCCTAAAAAACATGCAATGGAGATCATAGATGAGCTTGAGCCTACAACAAGATCCGTGTATACAGGTATAATAGGTTATATTGATTCAAATTTAGATCTGGATTTTAATATTGCAATTCGAACAATTATCAAAAAAAAAGATAAACTGTACCTGCAGGTGGGTGGTGGTATCGTCCATGACTCCAAAGAAGAAACAGAGTTCAGGGAAACGCTGGCTAAAGCAAAATCATTTATGAAAATTTTGACAGCTCCGTAAAAAAGGGGGAGAGAAAATGTTTGGAATAGGAATGACGGAATTAATTATTATCCTTGTGATTGTTTTTGTGATATTTGGAGCAGGAAAACTGCCGGAAATTGGCAGGAGCCTGGGAAAAGGAATCGGAAACTTTAAAAAATCTGTTCATGAAGATGAAGAAGTAAAAACATCTTCTGAGGAAAACGAAAAGCAATAAAAAAAGCTGATAAAGAAGTAGCTGCTTATTGCTCGGACAAATTCCCCCGGGTCTGTTTTTCTTTCCTGTCCTGTTTTTAAAAGCATTTGTATCTTATAATACTTTACTTTTCTTTTGTTTGACGTTATTTTTTATTTAAAGGTTTTTTTCGGTCAGTATTTCATACCAATTTTTCTGGAGATAGTATGGAACAAGAAAGAAGAAGCAGTCCCCGGGTTTCTACAACCATTGAAATTATATTTAAAGAACCAAAGTCTTTTATACGGGCATATATGTTGAATGTCAGCAACGGCGGTCTTTTTATAAAAACCGAGGACCCTCTGCCGCTGGATTCTTTTGTGGTTTTAAAAGTTAAAATACCCACAGATCCCGGGGATATGGAGATAAAAGGGCGTGTTGTATGGACAAATCCCAGGGGCAGAAAAAACTCTTTTTTAAAAGGTATGGGCATACAGTTTGTCTCATTAAAACCAGCTGACAAAGAAAAAATTGATGCTTTTGTGGAAAAGCATTTTGAAGAAATCAAAGCGGATTCTCTTATTTAGGGTTGTGGTGATCTCTTAAAAAGCTGAATTATGCTCCTTTAACCGGAGTATCCTGTTAAAAACGAAGTTGCATTTCTGTCAGGAAAAACAGAACCTTCCATTTCGAATTCTGATATTGGTCTGTGGAGAAATCTTTTACTGGCTTTAATTAAAGAAGATAATATCTCCCGTTGTAAGCTTCCCGAAATGACAAGTCTGTTTTTCTGCAATTAAGGATAGACCTGCCTCTTCGTTGAAAGAAAAAACACACTTTTTTCTTTTTCTTCCATCATGACAGCAATAAAACCCCTGACAAAAAAACAGATTGTTTCTGCTCTTGCAGAAAAAACGAATAAAACAAAAAAGGATATTAACAATTATCTTTCCTCCCTGAAAACCCTTGTCTTTTATGAAATACAGAAAAACGGAGCTTTTATAATTCCCGGCATTGTCAAGATTGAGAAAGTTTACAGAAAGGCACGCTCAGGAAGAAACCCGGCAACAGGGGAAAGAATAATTATATCAGGGAAAAATGTTTTAAAATTTAAAGCTTCCGGCCCTTTTAGAGAAACTGTAACAAAAAACCGGGGGGGACTTTCTTTTGCTCTTATGGATCTTAAAGATAAGGTCCTGTTTCTCAAAAAAAGAACAGAAACAGCAGGGCATCCTTATCTGAACACGATAGTAGCTGTGTCTGAAGAATATAATATTGATTCGAGACTGTTTTCATCAGTCATGTGGGAGGAAAACTGGTTTGCAAATTCTCCTGTCTCAAATGATTTTAAAATAAAAGAGGATATAAAAAAGTGTTTGGGCTATATCAGGCATGAATTTGTTTATTACCGGAAAAAGGGTTTTGAAAAAAGATCCTCAACTATCTGTGCTCTGGTTTCCTACAAACAGGGAGACTCCGTAACAAGAAAACAGATCAGAGAAGGCATGTGGGATGGGAAAGAGATTGAGACAATCCCTTTCCAAGAAACAAGGGACTTTTTAAAAAGGGTTTTTTTCAGGTGTAAAAAAAAATACCAGGCTTTCTTTTAGCAGGGGCGAATAATTATTCGCCCCTGCTAACTAACAGCCTTTTATAAATGTGCGCCAGCCTGAAAGAATCGAGCCCGGCAGAAGGTCAATTGCGCCAGAAGCCTCGGCTACTGCTGTAAATCCGCAGTTTCTGCAAAGAACTCTTCCACGATTAAGAACATAGCATCCTGTTGTAATCACACCATCAGGGTCCACGTTAATGAGTATCTCTTCATGACAGGACCAGGTGTTTTCTATCATGGCTTTCAGGCGATTTTCTGAGTTCAGCACAGGATAGCCCTCTTTTTTTAACTTTATAACTTTCTCCAGTGCTTTTCTTCTGTCCTCAGGAGACAGAGCAAGCTGTTGTTCTCCCTGGCCGTAGGGATAAAAAAGCTGTACTGTCAAACCTTTATACCGGGGTATATTATTTAATTTATCCAACAATCTCTCTGTTTCTCTCCAGTTTTCCCTGTTCAGGGTGAAGTGCACCAGTATTTTTGGGTGTTCTGCCTTCTTGAGATTTTCCCATATTTTGTCAAAAGAACTGCTTCTCAGCCTGTCATGAGTTTCTTTTAATCCGTCCAGGCTCACCCATATAAGATCAGCAGGAACATCAAGAAAGAATGTTCCGTTTGTTGTAACTGCAACACTCATGAAAAGACTTTTTGCAAAGACAACAATGTCTTTAATATTATGAGATTCATCCTTCCAGAGAAAGGGTTCACCACCCTCAAAAACAACAATGGGGCAACCCCTTTTTTTAAGTTCTTCAAGAGCCTCTACAGCTTTTTTCCAGGAAATTTGTGCCCCGGTTTCTTCTGCTCTCAGGTGGAAAGGACATCCTCTGCACCTGAGATTACACTGATAGGTAAGTTTGAAGTTTGCAAGGAGTGGTTTCTTTAAACCAAATATTTTTCTTTTCGCAAAAAAAGAAAAATATTTAAAAAACCGGCTCATTTAAAATGACATTCTCGGAACCATGGTAATATAGCAGGCAGCAATAATAGCAGAGGTAATGACTCCTGCTATGGAAGGTCCCATAGCATATGGCATTATAAAGGCTTTAGGGTTTATTTCGTGAGCGCATTTGTGAGCAACCTTTGCAGTGGTAGGAATGCAGGAAACTCCTGCTATCCCCAAAAGAGGATTAATCTTTCCATTGCTTAATTTGCAGGCTATTAATCCACCGCAAAGCCCTCCCACACCAGAGAGAAACAAAGCTATAAACCCTAAAATTATCAGCTTGAACATTTTAGGATCAACAACAATATCAGCACTTAAAAGACAGCCTAATGTAAAACCTAAAAACAATGTTGACCCGCTTAAAATAACATTGTCAGAAACATCTATAAACCGGTTTATTTTTGATTCCTTTATAATTACTCCAAGAAAAAAACTCACAAAAAGAGGAGAAGCAACCGGAAAAAGAAGACAGAGAACAGATCCTGTAACTATACTGAACGCTATTTTTTCTCCTGAAGATACTTTTTTTACTGTCATTTCCTCCATAGGTATACCGCGTAATTTTTTTGGAACAGCAATTTTTATTAGAAAAGGATATCCAGCATAAATTATGCTGAGATAAATATAGGCAACAATAGTAATAGGAACAAAAAGATGTCTTGCAAGCTGTAAAGAAGCAAAAAGAACCATTGGCCCGTCAGCACCCCCTATTATTGCAATAGAAGCTGACTCGCTTGGATTAAATCCCATAATCAGAGCAATGGGAAATGTCAGAATTGTTCCAAGCTCTGCAGGAATTGCCAGAAGAAGGCTCATTCTTGGATTGGCTATAAAAAAATCAAGTTCTGTAATACTTCCTATTCCAATAAAAACCAGACAGGCAATAAGACCATTTGAAAATGTGAGAGCATAAATGGGTTGAAGAAAATATATCTGAAAGGCATCTATATGCTGTTGTGGTGATTCAACAAGAGCATTCAGAAACATTGTTCCTAATTTTCCCG
This sequence comes from Deltaproteobacteria bacterium, assembly GCA_024276465.1. Taxonomy (GTDB): domain Bacteria; phylum Desulfobacterota; class WTBG01; order CAIYCZ01; family CAIRTM01; genus JAJRXD01. Next base: position 14,501 of record JAJRXD010000081.1, on the reverse strand, counting down.
TGTTTGGCATTATCAAAATACCAGCATTTACCATTGAAATTCCTACCCCCATAGGAACCATCAGTAATGGATCAAGTATCTTTTTGTATCCTAAATAACATAAAAAAAAGCCTAATAAAATTAATAATATCCTTGCTATTGCCATCCCTGAATCCATCAAAAAGAATGATTCTATACCAGGGAAAATGCTCATAAATTCTTTTAATGTGCTTTGCATAATTATGATTTTTTCAACTATCCTTTTCTGTGAATTTTTTAATTATGTTTACAATACCTAAAACAAGCAGGGTAATAAATGTTGCTATTATGTAAATATTAAATGCAAATTTCAAAGAACCCCAAAATTTTTCCATTTTTTTATCTTTATATTTAAATAATATTAATTAATATTTGTTCTTTTCTTACTGTTTCTCCTTCTGACACTAAAACATCAGAAATCTTTCCTTCCATTGCTGATTTAATCTCCTGCTCCATTTTCATAGCTTCAAGTATAAGAATAACATCTCCCTCTTTAATTTTTTTTCCTTTTGTTACAAAAATTTTTATTACCTTTCCTGGCATTGGTGCTTTTATGTTTTTCCCATCTTTATTTTCCTTAACAGAAGAGGGAGTCAAGTAGGTTTTTGCTTTTTCTGAAGAGGAAATAACAGATTCTTCTTTTTCTATCTCTTCTACTTCTGCTTCAAAAATTTTTCCATCTATCTTTATTTTAAATTTTCTTATGTTCATCTTTTTATTTCCTCTCTCTTTACATTTTTCTCATCATTCTTTCCTGTCTCCCGGAAATTTTCCATAAAGAATTTTTTTCATCTCCTGTGCTGTGCAAAAAAATTCTTTTTATATTATATTTTTTGTCCATCACTGCTGCAATGGAAGCTGCTATTAAATGTTTCTCATAATCTTCTGTTTCATAATCAGACTCAATAAAACAATCTTTTTTTTTATCCTCTTTTTTCAATTCCCTTGTTTTTATATAACTATATATTAAATATATTATTATAATTAAAAAGAAAATTATGTTCATTTTTTCCATTTTTTTAAATCCTTTTATACAATCATTGGCATTATAATATATTTTATTTTTTCATCATCATAAGGTCTAACAACAATAGGTTTATTTTCTTCTTCAGTATTAAATTCAATTACTACATCTTTATCTACTGCATTTAAAATATCTAATAAATAATGACAATTTATACAAAAATCAAAATTTTTATCATTATTTTTCTTTAAATTTAATTTTTCTTTTACACTCCCCAACTCACTGTCTTCAGTAAATAATTCAAGATTATTTCCTCTAAAAGAAAAAATAACAGGACTGTTGTTAACGCTTGAAATTATTGACATTCTTCTCAGGGTTGCCTTTAAAGAATTCTTTTCAATTTTTGTTTTTGCTGTTTTCTTTCCATCTCCAGGAATTATCATTTTGTACTCTGGAAACTGTTTTTCTATTAATCTTATAAAAACTTCAACATCTCCTATTTTTACCAGAAGACTGTTTTTACTAATGGCTAAATAAACTGTTTTTTCATCTTCCTTTTCAATCATTATTTTGTTTAATTCAAAAACAGCTTTATAAGGAATTATAATACCTTTTTCTTTTTTTATTTTTTCTCCTAAGATATCATCAACAATAGAAATTCTGTATCCATCTGTTGTTACAATCCTTATCAGACTGTTTTCTATATTTTCTATAAATACACCACAAATATTTGGATTTGTTTCATCTTTTGACATAGAAAATGATGTCAATTTAATAAAATTAACAATTTTTTCTTTTTCCCATTTTATAAATTCTTTCTCTTCCTCTTTTATGTAGTTAGGAAAATCTTCAGGAGGAAGTCCTAAAATATTAAATTTGAGATCCTCCCCACTCTCTATTTTTATCCTGTAATTATCTCTCTCTGTTATTGTAATATATTTTTCTGGAAGCTCTTTTACTATTTCAAAAATTTTTCTTGCATTTATCGAAATAATTCCCTCCTCAATAACATTAATATTTTCACAGAAAGAGGTCATTCCAATTTGAAGATTTGTTGCTGAAACAGAAACAGAGGACTTTTCTGCTTTTATGAGGGCATTAGCTGTTATTGGTTTTATGCTTGTTTTTTCTACTATTCCCTGGATTCTTGAAAGTGCTTCTAATAAAAATTTTTTTTCTATGATAATTTTCATTTTCTCTCTTTTATATTAAATATTTAAATAAAGAATTCTTTAATAGTAATAATGATGGAGGAAAAATGTTAATAAAGACTTAACATATTATTTTTACTTGTTTTTTTATATTAATAATACTGTTAAAAACATTGTTGAAAACATGTATAAAAATTTTTTTTTATTCTTTTTTCTGTTTTTATCAAGGGTTTATAAAAGTTTTTTTAATATAGAATCAACACATTCTTTTATTTTTTTGTCCTTTATTATTAGAGCTTTTATTTTTTTTATTGAATAAATAACCGTGGAGTGATCTTTTCCACTGAAAAAATGACCTATTTCAGGAAGAGAAAGTGCTGTTTTTTTTCTCATTACGTACATTGCAACCTGGCGGGGAAGAACAATAGAATTGTTTTTTTTTCTGCTTTTGAGATCAAAAACTTTAACATTGAAAAATTTTGAAACAATCTTAAGAATATCCTCTGGTGTCTTTTCTATTACATCAATTTTAATTAAATCTTTAAGAACCTCTTTTGTGAAATCAACGGAAATGTCACAGGAATAAAGAGAAGAAAAGGCATGAAGCCTTGTTAAAAGACCCTCTAATTCCCTTACATTTGAGTTTACATTATCCGCTAATAAAAAAGCAACGTCATTGGGAAGATGTATGGAGTTGGAAAGAGCTTTTTTTTTCAAAATAGCTACTTTTGTCTCTGTATCCGGCATTTGAATATCAGCGATCAGGCCCCATTCAAAGCGGTTTCTGATTCTTTCCTCTAAACTCTTTATTTCTCTTGGTGTTTTGTCACTTGTAACAACAATCTGTTTTTTTATTTCAAAAAGAGAATTAAAAGTATGAAAAAATTCTTCCTGAGTTCTTTCTTTTCCTGCAATAAACTGAATATCATCCAGAAGAAGCACATCTATCTTTCTGTATCTATTGCGAAAATCCAGCATTTTTTCATAACGAATTGAATTTATAAGGTCATTTGTGAATTTTTCAGCAGAGAGATAATATACTTTAAGAATATTGTTTTTTTTAAGACAATTATGTAATATTGCATGTAAAAGGTGTGTTTTTCCTAATCCAACACCACCATAAATAAACAGAGGATTATACGTTCCTCCAGGATGATTTGAAACAGCCTGACAGGCAGCGTGAGCAAACTGATTACTTGAACCAACCACAAAATTAGAGAAAGTATAATTAGAATTTATATTTTTGGGGATAAAATATTTTTTTTCCTCTTTTTTTTCGTCATAATCAGCAAAAGAGATTTTTTCTATTTTATCTAAAACAACAGAAAACTTTAGATCAGGGTTGTTTTTTGTTAAAAAGAAAATTGTTTTTTCAATTAAATCCTTATAGTTTTTATTTAATCTATCTGCAAAAAACTGGTTAGGAACTCCAATATCTATACAATCAGCAGAAAAACTTTCAAGTTTTAAGGGCTTGAACCATGTTTCAAAAATTTGAGAAGAGGTTTTTTCTTTAATATGTGAAAGAAAATCATTCCAGAAAGTATTCACTTAAAACCTTTTTATAAAAAGTAAATTAATTTTGTTCTTAAACCCAGATTTTGCAGTCCCTATATCATCAGGACTGCAAAATCTGGGTTTAAATCTCTCTAACTTTATAAAACAGAAGAAGCATTTGCAAGAGATTTCCGCTAAAAGACTATTTAAATTTTCTCATATTTATATTAAGCAGAAGGCTGATCCCAATCATGAAGGTTATTACAGAAGAACCCCCATAACTGAAAAAAGGCAGAGTAACCCCGACAACAGGAAAAAGACCCAAAGTCATAAAAACATTGATTAAAAAATGCCAGAAAAAAAGAAAGGCAATACCCAGAGAAACAAAGGTACCGGAAACAGTTTTAGAATTATAGGCAATGCTTAAAGAACGATAAATTATAAAAAAACAGATCAACAAAAAAACAAGACACCCAATAAAACCCCATTCTTCAGCCCAGACAGAAAAGACAAAATCCGTATGCTGCTCTGGTAAAAAACGAAGGCGGCTTTGAGTCCCTAACATAAAACCTTTTCCGAAAAACCCCCCTGAACCCACAGCAATCTTTGATTGAATTACCTGATAACCGGCATTGAGAGGATCAAGTTCAGGGTTAAGGAAAACAAGAATCCTCCTTTTCTGATAATCTTTAAGAACAAACCAGAAAAAAGGCAAACAAACCAAAACAAGAGCAAAAAAACAATAAATTGTTTTTTTGCTTATATTAAGAAAGAAAAGCATAGAGAAAAAAATCAGAACAATTATCCCGGCTGTTCCCAGGTCTGGTTGTAAATATATGGGGAAAAAAGTAATTAAAAGAATAAAAAAAGGAAAAAAAAGATCCCTGAAAGTATATGGTGTTTGAGAAATATTTTCAGAAAAGAATTTAGATAAAGCAAGAATGAAAGTGATTTTTGCTAATTCAGAAGGCTGTAAGGAAAACCCCCACAGAGATAACCAGCGCTGGGAACCAAATTTTGTTTTTCCAAAAAACAGAACAGCAAACAAAAGAAAAAGGGAAAAAAGATGAAAATAATAGGCGTATCTAACAATATTAATGTAATTTACATTTACAATTACAAACAAAACCAGCAGCCCGAATAACAGCCAGTAAGCCTGTCTGTAATAAAAAAGAGAAAGGGGAGCTGAATATGAGGAACAGATGCTTTTCAGGTTCATTAAACCCAGAAAGGACAACAGCAAAACAAGGAGAAGAAAAAAAAAGTCAAAATTAATTATTAATCTTCTGTCAAACATTAAAAGTCATTAAAAAGCTAAAAGTTTATTAAAGTCCGGGCAACAGCCCGTTAAGAACCCGCCAACAGATTAATTTTTAGACAGATATTTTTTTATTATTTCTCTGGCAACAGGAGCAGCAACACTGCCACCACTTCCTCCATTTTCAATAAAGACAGCAACCACAATAGCAGGTTGTTCTGCAGGAGCAAAGGAAACAAACCAGGCATGATCCTTAAAACGCAAGGGAACATCTTTATCCTCAAAATCAACTTTCTTGCTGATAACCTGAGCTGTACCGGTTTTTCCTGCAACAGTGACGCTGTTCAGCCTTGCTTTGCGGCCAGTCCCTTTTTCCGAATTAACAACCAGAACAAGAGCCTCCTGTATGAAGGAAAGAGTTTCGCCGGAAATAGAAATTTTTTTTAAAACAGCCGGGGGAAAGATTTTTTTGTAATTATTTCCCTCTATTCTCAGAACAATTCTTGGTTTTGGAATTGTTACTCCTGTTGCTATACCGGAAAAGAAAGTTGCTATCTGGATTGGCGTTGTTAACAAAAAGCCCTGGCCGATTGACATGTTAAATGTTTCCCCTTTCTGCCACGGGGTTCCATACTTTTTTTTTTTCCATTTTTTTGTCGGAACAAGCCCCCTTTTTTCGCCTTCCAGATCAATGCCGGTTGCCTCACCAAAGCCGAACAATTTTGCATAATAGGCAATTTTGTCAACATCAAGATGCAGAGCAAGGTTGTAAAAAAAACAATCACAAGACTGTACAAGAGCCTGTTTCAGGTTCATCCAGCCATGCCCTCCTCTTTTCCAGCAGTTGAATCTGCGGTTTCCCAGCTTAAAGAAACCCGGACAGAAAAATTTTTGTTTTTTATCCACAGCTTTTTCTTCAAGCGCAGCTATTGCAGTTACTATTTTAAAAACAGAACCCGGGGGCTGTTGACACTGGATTGCTTTATTCAAAAGGGGATGAAAAGGATTTTCAATAAGTTTTTCCCACTCATTGTACTTTATTCCTCTTGCAAAAAGATTAGAGTCAAAGGCCGGAGAGCTTGCAAGCACAAGCACATCCCCGTTTTGAGGGTTCAAAGCAACCACAGCACCTGTTTTGTCTTTCAGCAGATTCTCGGCGGTTTTTTGTGTTTCCGGATCTATGGAAACAAAAATGTTTTTTCCAGGAACCGGTTCTATCTCAGCAAGTATCTTCTTTTTGTTTCCCAAAACATCAACCTCGGTCTGCAGACCGCCTTTTTGGCCCCTCAAATACTTCTCGCCCCACTTTTCAAGACCGTATTTTCCAACAAGGTCACCCGGGGAGTAATCCAGGCCGTTTTGTTCCTGTATCTCTTTTTGATTAACCTCCCCTAAAAAACCGAAAACATGGGGGGCAAAACAGCCCAGGCAGTACAGCCTTTTTGGGACAACATCTATAGTAAGCCCCTGGAGGTCCGTTTTTTTAGACAGGACAAGACTCATTTCATTCCAGGTCAATTCTTTTCTAAGGGTTATTGGCTCAAAAGGGGGGTGGCCTTTTCTTTTTTCAACTTTTTTCTTCAAATCATTTATGTCAAATTTCAAAAGACCAGAAACTTCCGTCAGGGTTTTTTCAAGATCAGAAACATCCTGGAGAATTAAATTCAGATCAAACGAAGGCGTACTCTTTACTAAAATATCCCTGTTTTTTGAATAAATAATCCCTCTTGGTGCAGGAGTTTTTGTTACCCGGATTCTGTTATTTGTTGACAGTTCAATATATTTGCTCCCTTTGAGTATTTGAAGATACCACAATCTGAGAAACAGAAAGAAAAAGGCAAAAACTATTAAAATAACAGAAAGACGGATTTTTTTGTTGAGGGTTTTTTCTATAATATTTTCATTAAAATTTAACGGCATTATTTGTTGTTGTATTCTGGCTGTTAAAAATTTTCTGTATTCCCGAGAAGACTACAGGAAAAAGCAATAAGGAATAAAGAGTCTCAATTAAAAAACTTCTTTTAAAGACAAAAACATTATATTCATAAACAAGAAAAAAGGATAAGAATATTAAAATAATTTTAACTAAAAGACAGACAAAAAAAAGAAAAAAAAGCTCTGTTTTTGTTTCAAAATTAAAAAATTTCTGCAGAAATTTTATAATAATTAAAATGTTAAGATAAATGACGGAATAAAGGCCTGAATTGGCACCGGAAACCACATCAAAGCAATACCCTAAAACAAAACAGGCAAGAGCCCCTTTATATAAGGGATAATTAATACCGATATATATTACAAAGCCCAACAATATTTCTGGTCTTATTCCGTTTTTTCCAGAGGGAATATAAGGATGGACCTGAAAAAAAAGAAGAACAAAGCCAGTAACAAAAAACAGAAATCTTTTTAAAATCATCAGTTATGTTATGGCTGTTTTTTTTTCAAAACAATTAAGACCTCGTTGAGTTTTGAAAAGTCCACAGAAGGTTTAACTTGAATAAAAAGGAAAAAACCCGGCCTGTTTTTAACGACACCGGAAACTTTCCCTATTAAAACCCCTTTGGGGTATATGCCATGTAAACCGGAACTGATAATAACATCACCGGTTTTTATGTCTTCTGTTTTTAAAACATAACTAAGTTTGCAACTGTTTTCACTGTTGCCTTCAACAATTCCTCTTGCCCGGGTTCTTTTAACCAGCGCATCAACAGAGCTGTTCACATCAGTAATAAGCAAAGCTTTTGCTGTGTTGCCGGAAACATTGATGATCTTGCCAACAATCCCTCTTGGTGTGATGATTCCTGCCCCGCGGAAAATGCCCGACGTAATTCCTTTATCAACCAGTATGGTTTTAAACCAGCTGGAGGGATCCCTGCCTATTATTTCTGCTGGTAAAATTTTATATGAAAATTTTTTCTTAAAAGAAAGAAGCTTCCTCAGACGTCTGTTTTCAAGAGCAGACTCTCTTTGCAGCATGTTTTCTATTTCAAGTTTTCTCAGAGATTCTTTAAGAAGGGAGTTTTCCTTTTTGAGGTTTACAAGAAAAAAATATTTATCCCACAGCATGAGGGATCTGTTTATTAACCGGGTACTGAACTTTAAAGGAGGACTGAACAATTCTAAAAACAGCCTGTCAAAGATATTGTACTGTTTTCTTTTTTCAACATCCCTGGCAAAAAGGCTTAAAGAGACAATAAACAAAACCAGCAAAAAGAAGAATCTTTTTCTTTTTAAAAAAAACTGTAGCATTTTATTTGCAGAAGTTAATCAAAAGCCACATCTTTCAGCAGATCAAGTTCATCCAGAGCCATACCAGAACCCAAAACAACAGACGTTAAGGGGCTTTCTGCAACAATTATCGGAAGACCAGTCTCTTCTCTAAGCAACATGTCCAGATTTTTCAGCAAGGCACCACCACCAGCCAGCACAATACCCCTGTCCACAATATCAGAGGCCAGCTCAGGCGGTGTTCTTTCAAGCCCGATTTTAACAGCTTCAACAATTGTGTTTATTGGTTCAGCTATAGCACTCATTATTTCCTCTGAACTTATTTCAAGGGTTTTGGGAATTCCCGAAACCATATCTCTGCCCTTAACATCAACGGTTTTTATTTCATCTTCCGCAAATGCAGTTCCAATGGTTATTTTGATCAGCTCTGCTGTTCTCTCTCCGATTAAAAGGTTATATTTTCTTTTGACATACTGAACTATTGCCTCATCCATTTTGTCACCGGCAGTTCGAACAGATTGACTGTAGACAATTCCTGAAAGAGAAATAACAGCCACTTCAGTTGTTCCACCGCCGATATCCACAATCATGCTTCCAATAGGCTCGCTTACCGGAAGCCCGGCTCCAATTGCGGCAGCCATTGGCTCTTCAATCAGATATACTTCCCGCGCCCCGGCAAGTTCAGCGGATTCTTTCACGGCTCTTTTTTCTACTGGCGTAATTCCAGAAGGAACAGAGACAATTATACGGGGACGGACAAAACTTTTTCGCTTGTGAACGGTTTGTATAAAATACTTTAACATTGATTCTGTAATATCAAAGTCTGCAATTACCCCGTCCTTCATGGGGCGGATTGCAGTGATATTTGCAGGGGTTCTGCCAAGCATTTTTTTTGCTTCATTCCCTATTGCTAAAATTTTAATGCCAGATGCATCTTTTCTGATTGCAACAACGGAGGGTTCATTGGCAACAATTCCCTGCCCTTTTACATATACAAGGGTGGAAGCCGTGCCTAAATCAATTGCTAAATCATTTGATATTAGTCCCCAGATTCGATCAAAAAACATTTTCTCCTCCTGTTAATAATAAAACGTGATGTCAAAAGCAAACCACAGAGAACAGAGAAAAATAAAAGACTTTTTTATTTAATTAACTCGCAACACGCTTTTTCTCTGTGCCTTTGTCCCCCAGTGCCTTGTATGCTGTATGTTTTTGTCCTATGGCCTAATACCAGACAAACAGGAGAAGTGCAAGGAAAATAATCCGGGAGTGCAGGGGGGATGGCGGATGAACGAATCAAAGGAAAAGGCTGTGTTGCCCAAGACCGTCAACCACGCGTTTTGCCACAAGTTTTTGCTTTAATGCTGCGATGGCCGATGAAAGATCCGGGATTGTATCAAAGCAACATAGAATGAGTTTTAAGGCCCCCTGATTCTGATAATGACACTGAAGAATTTTTTGTTGACACCCCGGATGTTTTTCTTTATATTTAACCCCCGGGAGAAGAGCGGAAAAAATCACAAGGTCTTCAAGGCCTTCTTTTATATGTTGTAACGGGACAGTGGCAAACAGCAGGAGGGTTCCGGGCGGCATTTAACAGGCAGGCCCATAGCAAACAGATTGTACCACTCAACCAGGGGGAGGAGCAACACCCCCTGTCAGTCAAGCTGTTTTTCAGCGTAGAAAATCCAATGGACAAAAAAAACAGGATTCTGATTATTGATGATGATAAAGATTTAATTCTTCAGGTAAAAGAATTTCTTGAACCCGAAGGATTTGAGGTAATTTCAGCAAAGACCGGCAAAGAAGGCCTTGAACGTGTTGGACTTGACAGGCCGGACCTGATTTTGCTTGACCTGATGATAGAAAGCCACGATACAGGCTTTACCGTAGCCAGGGCAATAAAGGGCAGTCCGGCTACCCGGGATATTCCGGTAATCATGCTTTCATCAGCGCTGGAGCAAACAGGAATTGCTTATGATCAGGAAAGAGACGGCCACTGGATGAAAACATATGCTTTTCTGGAAAAACCCTGCGACCCAAAAACACTCCTTCCTAAAATACGTGAACTTCTGGAGATGAAAAACCAGGAGACAGACTAATTTGAAGAAAAAGGAAACCCTGCTGTATGGAAACAAACACTGCCGCGAATTCAGCAAAACATCCCTGTCAATATACCGGCTTTCATAACACACGAATTCTTGACCGCCTTGACCTGTCAACAGATGTTGTCCAGTTCAGGCTCAAAGCGCCGCTGTTAGCGGCAAAGACAAGGCCGGGGCAGTTTATAGTTTTACGTACTGACGAGAAGGCCGAGCGTCTGCCATTGACAATAGCTGATTTTAACAGGGAAGAGGGCTGGATCACCATTATTTTTCAAACCGTTGGTGCTTCTACTCGCCGGCTGGCACGGCTCAACACAGGTGATTTGATTCTTGATCTGGTAGGCCCTCTTGGAGAACCTTCAAACATTATGAACTACGGAACCGTGGTCTGCGTGGGCGGAGGGGTGGGGGTGGCCCCGGTCTATCCTATTGCCCGTGCACTGCATGAAGCTGGCAACCGTGTTATCTCGATCATAGGCGCACGGGATAAAGATCTGATTATTATGGAAGAGCAGATGAGAGCCATCAGCGAAGAACTGATTATCTGCACTGATAATGGCTCTTACGGGCGCAAGGGTTTTGTCACACAGGCTCTTGAGGATCTGTTGAAAAGCGATGAGACGGTTAAACGCGTATGGGCTATTGGTCCGGTGATAATGATGTCTGCTGTATGCAGGGTAACCGAGCCGCACAAACTGCACACAGAAGTAAGCCTCAACTCGATTATGGTCGACGGCACAGGCATGTGTGGTGCCTGCCGTGTGGATGTTGGAGGCGAAACAAGGTTTGTCTGTGTAGAAGGCCCTGAATTTGATGGTCATAAAGTCAACTTCAGGGAACTGATGACCCGTCAGTCAGTGTATGTGTCTGAGGAAAACAGGGCGATGTGGGATTATTCTGTTGTTTCCGGAGAAAGGGAAACACTGGAGAAGACAAAAAAGCGTGTGGACATGCCCTGTCATGACCCGCGAATCCGGGTAAGCACCTTTGATGAAGTTGCCCTGGGTTACTCTCCCAGAATGGCCCGAATGGAAGCCTCGCGGTGCCTGCAATGCAAAAAGCACCCTTGCATCGAGGGCTGTCCAGTGGAAGTTCCGATCCCGAAATTTATTAAACTTGTATCTGAGGGCAGCTTTATTAAAGCTGCTGAGGCAATAAAAAGCGTTAACAGCCTTCCGGCGGTATGCGGGCGCGTTTGCCCCCAGGAATCACAGTGTGAAAAGTTCTGTGTTTTAGCAAAAAAGAACAATGCTGTAGCAATTGGCCGCCTGGAGCGCTTTGTCGCAGACTATGAAACAGAGCATGCCGGCGACCAGCATATTGTCAGAGCACTGCCATCAGGCAACCGTGTGGCAGTGATTGGTTCCGGACCGGCAGGGCTTGCAGCTGCAGCTGACCTGGCAAAAGAGGGGCATCAGGTTGTCATTTTTGAAGCATTTCACAAGCCGGGTGGTGTTCTGATGTACGGTATCCCGGAGTTCAGGATGCCAAAAGCAGTCGTACAGCGCGAGATCGACTACATCAGCAAGCTTGGTGTTAAAATACACACAAGCTTTGTTGTCGGAAGAGCCATGAGTTTGCAGGAGCTGTTGACCAGTGAGGGTTTTGATGCTGTTTTTATTGGAACCGGAGCAGGGCTGCCTTATTTTTTAAATATTCCCGGTGAAAACCTCAATGGAGTTTACAGTGCAAATGAATTTCTGACCCGGGTCAATTTAATGAAAGCTGACAAGTTTCCCGAATATAACACTCCCGTGCGCATTGCAGATACCATGGCAGTGATAGGTGGGGGTAACGTGGCAATGGATGCAGCACGTGTCTCCCTGCGGTTAGGTGCAAAGAAAGTATACTGCATCTACCGCCGGTCCAGAGAAGAATTGCCGGCACGTGCCGAAGAGATTGAACACGCCGAGGAGGAGGGTGTTGATTTTCGCATGCTGACAAGCCCGGTTGGTTTTATGGATGACGGCAAGGGCTGGCTGTCTGGTGTGAAATGCCTGAAAATGGAACTGGGCGAGCCGGATGACTCAGGCCGCAGGCGACCTGTACCCATAGAAGGTTCTGAGCATGTGGTTCCAGTGGATGTTGTTATCATTGCTATTGGCCAGGGTCCAAACCCCCTGCTGACACGCCAGACCAGAGACCTTGGCACGAACAAGAATGGCAACATAATTGCTGATCCTGAAACAGGCCAGACAAACCTTAAAGGGGTTTTTGCCGGTGGTGACATTGTTACCGGGGCAGCAACGGTTATACTGGCAATGGGGGCAGGTCGAAACGCAGCACGGGCAATCAATGCCTATCTGAGGGGAGAAAAAACAGGATAACCGCTCCACAACGTCGCCTATGCTGCAATCGCTACTGAAAAGCCCGGGTTTGTTTACCCGGGTTTGTGTTTTTTGTAAAAAATGGGCTTTTCAGGATTACGGCACCCCCTGTTTTTCTTTTCAAAAAGATTGATTTGTTCCTCAAAGCTCATCCTGGCAGGCCTGCGACACTGTTTCCTGCAGGCAGTGCAGCGTGTCTTCGGGCAGAACTGACAGAAGTTACAGTAAGGACAGGGATGTTTTTTAACATGAGGCTCCAATTTGCCAGTTCCTGTCTCATGTTCGAGTCGGGTTCCATCAAAAACAGTCCTTTGGCCTGCTTCAAATCCCCGCCTCTGTGAAAGTGTTATTCTTTTTTGTCTCTGATTTTTGACACCATTTTTTCGGCAAGGGACAACAGCTGGCTGTTTTCGCTGTCATCGGGCACGTAACGGGCCTTGACACCCGGGTCAATCACATCCAGCTGAACCTCATGCAGCATATCGATTATATTATTAACAGCTTCGCCGCTCCATCCATAGGACCCAAAGGCTGCGGCGAACTTCTTTTGCGGCTTAAGGCCTTTTAAATAACACAAAAAGTCTGCAACAGTCGGGAATATGTTTCTGTGTAGCGTGGGCGAGCCTATGAGGATCCCCTTTGAATCAAGAACCTCCATCATAATGTCGCTGCGATGGTTTTCCCGAAGCTTCAGGGGTTTGGCTGCAATTCCGCTGTTTGCAATGGCATGAACCAGAGTGTTTGCCATTTTTTCGGTGCTTTTCCACATGGTATCATAAATTACTATGACTTTATCTTTTGCCTTGAAAAGGCTCCAGTCATTATATGCCTGTATGATTTTGCCGGGGTCTTTTCTCCATATGATTCCATGGCTGGGCGCGATCATGTCAATCTCCAGTTTGAGTTCCGAGATCTTTTTCAGGATGGTCTGGATCAGGGGTGAAAGATGGATAAGAAGATTGGCATAATATTTTTGGGCCTCAAACATAATCTCCTCCTGATCAGCCTCATCGTCAAACCGGCCGGTTGAAGCAAGATGCTGTCCAAAAGCATCGTTAGAAAGAAGGAGCTTGTCTTCCGGAATATAGGTCACCATGCTGTCAGGCCAGTGAACCATGGGAATTTCCAGAAAATGAAGGGTCTTTCTGCCAAGCTTCAGGGTATCGCCAGTTTTGACTGTTTCAACAGGAAGGCCGCTGCCGTAATACTTTGCGAGACCTGCCCGGGCCATTTTTGTTGAAAATATTTTTACTTCAGGAAACTGTTTTACAAATTCAGGAAGAGAGCCTGAATGATCAGGCTCAATGTGGTTGCATATGAGGTAGTCTATTTTCCCTGGATCAACAATCTGTTTTATTCTTCCCAGCCATTCCCCGACAAAAGGCTTTTTTACCCCGTCAACCAGGGTGATTTTTTCATCAACAATCAGGTAGCTGTTATATGTTGCACCCCGGCCGGTTATATAGCCGTGGAAATCCCTGAGATTCCAGTCGATTGCCCCTACCCAGTAAACGCTGTTTTTTAATTGAACTTTCATGGATCTGTTTCCCCTTTTGCTGAGTGTATGGCTTTAAAGTTTTTTTCTGACCTTTTTACTGTTGCAAGAGGCAGAGCAATGCCCTCACCTGAAACCTGTCCTGCAACTGCCTGAGACTGAAAACAGTACCGCAAAAACAGTTTCCAGTCAAGCGGACCTTTTGCAGGAGTTTCCCCAAAAATTTCATAACAGATTAAGGATCAGTGATCCTGAGTATTTAACGATAGTAGCAGATACGTACTTTTCTTTGCTTGCTCCAAAGAAAAGTACCAAAAGAAAAGGCACCCCGCACCTTGGCCTGCGGCTTCCCGGCAAAGAGCATCTTCTGCAGCGGGTCCAAAAACTCGCCACGGCACAAAGGCCGTGCCTCAAACAGTTTGGACCCTTCATCTGCAGAAAGACACTCATTGCCGGCTGCG
>JAJRXD010000080.1 GCA_024276465.1 Deltaproteobacteria bacterium | reverse complement strand
TATATGTATGATATAAAATCCGACATTCTAATGAAAGTAAGGACAGCAATGCAGCACAAGATTAAATATTAAACATAAAAGATCAAAATTATGGAAGTTCTTATTATATAAAATCATTTTCCTTAATTTTGATCTTTGGTCTTTGATTTTTACTTTTTTATGTCCAGATGATACCCGTAACTGAATGCTTACTTCAATGGGCCGGGGATAATATTACTTTTTATATCTCTTGACAAGATCAAAGGCCTCGTTCAGCCTTTGTGTCAATTCCTGCGCCTTTTCCTGCAGCTCTTCGCTGAGATGGCTAACCTTGTCAGGATGGGATTTTTTCATTTTTTCCCTGTATGCCTTATTGATTTCATCCAAAGAAGCGCGGGGACTAACGCCAAGAAGCCTGTATGCCCCTTCCAGAGTAAGTGATCCCTGCGATGCTGCTGACGTGTCCTGGTTCGCCCCGCTGTCTGACTGCGACTGCCCGTAATAATCATTATACTGCTGTTTCTGTTTCTTCTGCTTTGAATTTTTATAGAGATAATAAACAAGTACTCCGGATGCAATCAGGTCATCCAGAAACATGGGGTGCGCATCAAAAGGACTGATAATATAAATTGCCAGTAGTATGATCCATATATAATTCATGAAACCGCTCCTGTAATGTCGTCCTGCCTGGATAAATTCGACTTGAACCATATATTGCATGCCCCTTCCATCGAAACCATGCAGGGGCCTTTGGGGGTTTTTGGTGTGCAGGCTTTCCTGAACAGCCTGCAAGCGGAGGGATAGGCCTTGCCGAGTATGATCGTACCGCAGATGCAGCCGGGGATTTTTGATTCTTTCACTTCTTCAAGGTCAAAAGCTTTTTTCGCGTCCCTGCCTGAATACTCATCACGCAGTTCGAGGCCGGAACCCGGAATATGCCCGATTGCCCGCCAGTTCACATCAGACACTTCAAAGAATTTATCCATAATCTTCTGTGCCTGCAGATTACCTTCAGGCCTCACAACCCCGGCATAGACATTCCCTGTTGTGATCTTTCCGCTTTTCAGCTGTCCCAGGATTTCCGCTATGCCGAGCATAAGGTTATCCGCCTGAAAACCGGCGACAACTGTGGGTATCCCGTATTTCTCAGAAAAGACATTCCACGCATCCGCGCCGACAATGGCCGAAACATGGCCCGGTGCAATGAACCCGTCAATCCCGATATCAGCATCTTTGACAAGCACTTCCATAATAGCCGGAGTCAGCCTGTGTGAACTGAGGACAAAAAAGTTATCAGGGACACCCGTTTCGAGTATGGCTGCTGTCGGGGCTGTTGTTGTCTCAAACCCTATAGAAAAGAAGACGATCTTTTTATCGGGATTTGAATGTGCAATGCTTATAGCCTCAAAAGGGGATGACACCATTTTATAGTTTTTTCCCTGCGCGCGTATGGACCCTTTCACTGACGGGACTCTCAGCATGTCACCGTACGTCACCAGAATAACGTCGTCCCTGTTTGAGAGATCTATCGCATGTATAATGTCGCTCTCCGGACAGACACATACCGGGCAGCCCGGACCCGGGATAATCTCAAGGTTTTCGGGCATCAGGCTCCGCATACCAGAGAAGGCGATCGTATGCTCATGCGACCCGCATACGTTCATGATTTTCAGTTTCCGGTCGTCAGGGGTCAGGGATCGGATATGTCTTATTATGCCATGTGTTCTGTCCATAGGTTAAATAAAAGGATTCAAGTGAAGATTTTCCTCTTGAACTCCGTCCACCCGGTCTCCTTAGGGAGCTTTCTCACTTCATGCACCAGGCTTATCAAATAATCCGGATCACGATCAACCGTCATTTCTCATGCCCCTCTGCGCTTTCTTCTTTTGCTCTTTTTGAGATTATCAGAATGTCAAAAAAGACCTTTTTTATTTTGCACGAAACAAAACATGATCCCAGGGGCTTTGTCAATGTGCCTCTGTCCGTGTTTCCGTTGCCGGCTTGATTTAATACCCGAAAATCGCCAACCTAATCGCCAACCTAATCGCCAACTCATGCAAGCAGATATCTCACGCTGCGCCCTTTCCCTTCTGACTTTAAGACGCCAAGCTTCATAAGTTTCCGGATTTCTTTCAGCGCCCCCTCATCTGAGAGTTTAAACATCCCTCTAACATCTCTGTTTGTAATCTCTCCATGTGTATTAATTCGCTCCACGATCCTCATCTGCCTCTCAGTCAATGCTACTTGCCCTTTAATCTCTTTCTTTTTTCTATCTCCACTTAATGACAAAACCTTTTCCTTTACTTTTTCAACCTGTAAGGCGACACCATCGGTGAAGTACTCAAGCCATTCGGTTGTATCAAGCTTTTTGGAGTTAACACTTTGAAGCGCGTTATAATAAGCCGGTCTGTCACCGTCATAGTAGTCATCAAGGGCAAAAAACCGCTTTGTATCAAATCCTCTCAAATAGAGTATAAGACTTGCCAGCACTCTTGCAGTTCTGCCATTTCCATCAATGAAAGGGTGAATCCTTACAAATTCATAATGGCTTATTCCCGATACAATAACAGCATCTATTTCAGATATATCATCACGGTTAAGCCATGTTATAAACTCTTTCATTAAAGCCGGTACCTTCCTGGTATCAGGAGGCCGAAATGTAATCCTGCCCGTGAATCTATTTCCTATTACTACCTGTCTATTCCTGTAAACACCGCTGTCGCCCGGATTATCAAGTACTCCTTTTGTCAGACGATGATGTATGTTAAGTATCAGCTTTTCGGTAATTTCCCCCTTATCTGTTAACTTTGGGAGTAATTCCAAAACTTTTAAGTAGTTAAGCACTTCGTTCTTTGCCTTTCTCGTTGCCATAATCTCTCTGCCTTTTGCAAGCTCGGAAACTTCTTCAAGGGAAAGAGGATTCCCTTCAATGGCAGTAGAGGCATGTGCATTAAGTATCAAAGCCTCTCTCCGTAAAGCCACTTCCCATTTGGGAATAAGATACGCATTGTCAATCAAAGCCTTTGCAGAAGCTATTTTTGTGAGATTGTTCAGAATCTTAAAAGTAATAGCAAATTTGGGTTTAAACATTTTAACGTCTCCTCCTGACTATCGATTCCCATTGCGATACTTGTCGAAACGACTCTCAGCGAAGACTCGATTCGGGATGTAAGAGGTTCATAAATGTATTTTGTATGTTTGACCCTGATTTTTGATAGTAAATTAGCATGAAACAAGACCCTCTTTGCGCATTCTCCGATTTCATCAGCTTCTGCTATGTTGTGCTTGAACTCCGTCCACCCGGTCTCCTTAGGGAGCTTTCTCAGTTCATGCACCAGGCTTATCAAATAATCCGGATCACGATCAACCGTCATTTCTCATGCCCCTCTGCGCTTTCTGCTTTTGCTCTATTTGAGCTTGTGAGAATGTCAAAATACAAGGCCGGATCCTCTTTGTTTTTGGACCTCGATAGAAACCATAACTATGGAAGTTCAACTCCCATAATTTACTGGTATTTGATATTCTCCTTGACACATTATCAAGAAAGCTTTATATTTAAGATGTAAATAGTTATCAAGCTTTACAGTGTAAAGCTGTCGGCATTTCTGAGGGTTGTTGGCCCCAAACTAACAGCCCTCGAATTATTTCTACTCCATTTTCTTTTTTATCTCCTCAATCGTGACAGGTTCACATTTCCTTTTTTGTTTTCTATACATTTTTGAATGATTTTCCCCAAAATCAAAGAAAGTCCCTACCTGTAATGTTCCGCTTCCAGGACGAATTCGCAGATACATGACACACTCCAGAGCTTTACAAAATAAAGCTATTGTCCCTTTATCCGGCTCAAACATGATTTCAGTTTCAATTGCACCCGACAATATAGCCTTCATGAAATACATTCTTTTTGCACGACGAAAACTGAACTTATAATCACCATCGCCTTTTGCAGGTTCGTAAAAGATATGATCAAAATCCTTTTTGCTGAATACTACTGAAATATCACTGAGATTATAGCTGTCATGAAGATATGCTTTTTTATACTCTTCTATATATTCATCCTCTGTTTCAAGCAGAACCAGTTCAACTTTTATCATCTTGAACTCTGCCACACAAAAACATTGAATTTTTCCTCAGCGAGCGGTGAAGTGACGCAAAGATTTTCTTTTTGTAACTGTTCTTTTAAATATTGCGTAACCGCTCTTTTAGGAGATTCTTTATTTGAACTCTCATCGCATTCAAACCCCATAAGGCCGACAAGGTAATCCGTAAGTTGAATCAATATGTTTTCACTGGAATCAATAGCCTGGAAGTGCTTAATGTTACAAGATTCTTTGTTCCACAGAATATAAGAGTCAAGATAATGGTGCAACGCTCGTGCCCTGTGTCTGTCTCTTGTGGGTTTTTTATCAAGGAATATATAATATTCGTTATTACTGAGTATTTTGTGTCTGAGCATTAGATAGTAAAATTTAAAGAATGCCAGTTCCTCATCATTATCGTGAAATTCTTCAAGTTTTATTTTTGTTTTATCTACGACAATACACCGGAAATTCATATAAGGACATGACATGAAATAGTCAATAAGGTCTTTGTAAAAAGGGATATATTTATTATGAACCTTGGTCCATTTCAGTTCATGAGGAAACTTATGTTTAGTGTAAACACTTTTTAATTCGGAGACAATGCGTGTCTTTTGGATTCTCGGGATTTCAAGAGACCCGATGACCATATTTTTATATTCCGGGTTTTCAACCCTGGACTCGTCACAGTAAATGTTGTAAATATTATCCTTCATATCTGTTAATTATCCACCCGTCCCTCAACAATCGCGATTTGTTCGTCTGTCAGGCCGTAGAGTGTGTAAGCCATTATGTCTATCCGGTTTTCTAATTCAGTTGTGAAAATTATCAAAGTTCAATTCGATAAAAGTTCATGCACCAGGCTTATCAAATAATCCGGATCACGATCAACCGTCATTTCTCATACCCCTCTGCGCTTTCTGCTTTTGCTCTATTTGAGCTTGTCAGAATGTCAAAATGCAAGGCCGGCACACGCCTGTTTATCTATTTATCAGATGACGGCAGAGGAATTTAACTGAAATGCCATGATTCCTAAGTTGGTCCTTAAAATCCCACCAGCCCGTATCAACTGCATTAAGGATGTCAGGATTGTATCTACTGGCGAGCGCCACTGCTACAAATTTTTTATCTGACGGATCAAACCCATTCAAGTCTGGATCATCAGGAAATTCTACAAAATCATTCGGATTATTATCGCGTATCGTGATATATACACTTTCGCATCGCTTCAAGTTCGCCTGATTGTCCCAAAGCCACTTTACAAAAGCATCACCAACTCGAGATTGACCGGACCGATTTGCATATCTGAAATATTCATCAAAAAACAACCCGCCTGAATCAATCACAATCCTTTGCTTGATTTGGGCTTTGTGCAAAGCAGTTATACACTCCGCAATACAATTATTATCCGCATGATCTGCCGCTTCATTAGCAACGACAATAACATTTGTATCCACCACGATAGAATTCATTTAGAAGGATTCTTTTTCCTTTCGAGGATGGCTTTCTGCATAGCAGCTATTTCGCCCAATTCATCCCCGAAGAATCCCTGCGGCCAATTTTTGATATGTCCAAAGAGATCGAGAGAAAGATGCTTTAACCTGGAACTCCCGTTTCGCATTTCACAGAAATAAAGAGCTGTATCTTTATTTGATATAGCCTGTTCTGCAATTCTTCTTTGTAATCTTCTCAGCAGGTGCTCGCTATGGCTTTCAAGAATGATTTGCACATTTCTATTTTTAATAGCATCAATAAAGACATCCGCCAAACCTGCCTGAACTGCAGGGTGCAGATGAATTTCCGGCTGTTCCAGAATTATTGTTGATCCTTCCGGCACATAATAACAAATGGTCAAAACCGGCAGAATTTGTGAAACCCCAAAACCAACATCCGTTATTAAAACCTCCGCACTTTGAGAAGTTCTTTTTACTTTTACACTATAAAGATTACTTTCTTTTGTAATAGGCTCCACTTTAAAACTATGTATCAGATTCAATTCGTTTAACCAATAAGCAACATACTCCTCAAGAGTAAATCGCTTTTTGCCTTTTCCACGAGAAAGTTTCTCTTTTCTTTCACGTGATGATAGAATTGCATCGATAACTTTTTCACCACGGAGGCCCATATCAGCAGGTTGAGCGCCTGCCCATGTATATTGCCTTTTGGGATACTCGCGAAGTGGACCGAGATAGAACGTATTTGAAAACAGGTCTTCAAATGCCAGCTGAAAATCCGCTAAAAATCCGGCATTTTGATAATATGCCTTGACCTGGTCCGGGAAACCATAGCACTTAATCGGCGCGGGTAAATTCCAGACCCTGCCCTGATATCTTTTTAACTTAAACCGTGCCTGTTCCGCAATAGTATCAGTTGATAATGTATATTCATTTTTTGATTTGCGCTTCATAATAAAAGAATGAGAAGCAAATGCATATATCAATTTATTTATCGAAAGACGTCCTGATCCATTTTCTCCAATATCAGATTGAAATTCCATTTTATCGTCCTCAAAGAG
Organism: Deltaproteobacteria bacterium; assembly: GCA_024276465.1. Lineage (GTDB taxonomy): Bacteria > Desulfobacterota > WTBG01 > CAIYCZ01 > CAIRTM01 > JAJRXD01. The sequence continues at coordinate 1,702 of JAJRXD010000080.1, read as the reverse complement.
TACCTTCCCTTTTTGCTCAGGATCCATAATCTGAAGTCTTTTCTTGAGGCCCCATTCAAAACCAAATTTAAAAAAAGACTCGCTTGTATGGTTATAAAGAATATCTTTGAACGTGCCGAGTTGAACAAGACTTCTATTATCACCAAGGTTTAATACTTGAGTACGATCAGAAGACTCTGCTGTCTGTTTGAGCATTAGAAGAAGCTGCAGGATACTTGTTTTTCCGGAGCTGTTTGTGCCGAATAATCCCGTTAATGGCGCTAACCGGAAATCTCCGGTTTTTGCCCACGATTTAAAATTATGAAGAAACATTTTAGTTATCATGTGCTTGCCCTCTAACAAAACTTTTAAGTTCGTTTATTTTGTCATATTTCCCCAATTTTATCATCCACTCCCTCAACAACTGCTATCTCATTCGGTGTGAGCTTGTACAGTTCATAGATCAGTTTGTCTATCTCCTTCTCAAGACAGGGAATATCAGGGCTGTCGGGGATGACCCCAATTATTTATTCTTTTCCAGTTCACGGCTGAAATCCATTTTTAACTGCCTGTTTCCAGCACTTCCTCATGTTCTCCTGATCTTTTTGCGATAGCTTAGAACTATTCTTGATTTTATTACTGATTGATGATGCGAAGTTTATCCAGTATGTATTGACTGGGGCTGTTTTTGCCCAGGTTGAAAGAGATTGCCATGTTTTCCAATCGTTTTTTGAAGAAGGGATGGATTTGTGAGTTAAATTGGATGTTTTTGGTATATATTGTTCCGGCTTTTTCTCAGCAACTTTCCGTGCCGGCTCTGTCTGAACTTTGTATTCTTCTTCTTTATTCTGAAAAGCATCCGGCCATCCGCCATGTTTTACAATTGGTAATCTTTTTGGCTCAAAATTTATAAAGAAAATTCCCCATGGCTGACGAGATGACAACGGGCGAAGCTGTTTGATATCTTTTATCTTTACAGCAATCCTGGAATCTATACCGAGTTCTTCAGGTTCGTAATCGAAAGTAAGGTCATCAAAGTCCTCTGATTCAATAGGCCAGTCGAGTTCATCGCGCAAGTATTTCACGAGAGAAGGGAATGACTTGATAGACCGAATACGTTCAACCTTTTGTGAGAGCATGAAAATTTATTTCTTTCTGATTTTATTAAGAAATTCTTTTGCAGTCATAACCGTAACAACATCTCTGACTTTGTCTGTATGAAAATGTGCATCGCCCGTCAGAAAATAGTCCGGTCCCTCAAAGAAGATGCCGGAAAGAAGAATATTTGTATCAAGGAAAACCTTATATCTCATTTGCGCAGGGATTCAAGTTCCTTGAGCATTTCTGATTCGGTAAGGCCTTCCTTTTTCATGAGCCACCTGAGATACATCCTGCTCTTACGGGCATAAGCTTTTTTGAGAGCAGAGATCACGGCTTCAGAGGTATCCTGATATTTTTAAGTATTTCGTCGGGAACCTGAGCAACAATTTTTGGCATTTAGCACCTCCTGGAAAAGTTTATTCTTATGTTTCTCATTATACCATTCGAAAGGAAAAGCCCATTTTCCAAACCCTCAGCCTGTTCAGCTTATTCTTTTAAAATGTCTAATGATTTATCCGAACCGAACTTGTTAATATGAAAATTATAACAAATCCCCAAATCTTACTCCCTCCTAAGATTTTTCTATATTATCTTGCCTCAGCTATCCTCTGCTCCCCCCCCC
>JAJRXD010000079.1 GCA_024276465.1 Deltaproteobacteria bacterium | reverse complement strand
ACCTCATTTTTATAGGGGATTCTCCCGGATTGCAAAAATAGTTTTGACAGAATGGGTCGGGGGTTGTCCAACTTGCCACCTCCCTCAAAATTCAAGCGATCGAAATGCTCTGATTCAGCGCTCACTGACTGTGTCGCAACAGGGTTTTGGTAGCCGCAAACTTTAGTTTACGCTTTTTGTCCCATGCAATTTCAATATGTTACGCCCTGTAAGCGAGACAGCGCCCCTTCTCATTCATAATTACGACACAGCCTGTCAATGGCAAATCTACTGCATAAAAAGTCTACTGTTTGCATCCGGACAAAAAAAAGGCACCCAGTCCCGATGAATACCGCGGACCAAGTGCCTGAATTCTCTGGTCGGGGCGACTGGATTTGAACCAGCGACCACTTGAACCCCATTCAAGTGCGCTACCAGGCTGCGCTACGCCCCGATTTCTGGGAAATATAATCATTTTTTAAAAAAAGTGTCAAGGAACTTTATCGTCAGCCCGATATTGGTTTATTCAATATTTTCAATATTTCATAAATTTTAATAAGAAATATTGATCCCCGGAAAGGGTTTGTCATTATGTCAGGTTCCGGATAATGTTTTAGTTTGGTATGAAATTTAAAACAGTTACCGTATTGTTTTGTCCTGCGGTTTCAAATCAGCTAAAGAACCATGACAAAATGACAAAACCAAAAAAAAGAATGTTTTTATTGACAGACAAAACTGCTTGAAATAACTTAAGTTAATTCCATGTTAAATGATTTGAACAACTCAAATACGTTTGGCACAATATTTGATGCTTAATCTTAATGGACTTAATATCTCTAAATATAGCTGTGTTTCACTTCAAGCTCTTTAATTAAGATGTGTGACACTGTTAAAAACTTTTTACTTTTAAAGGAGGATGAAATGGCGGAAGAGAAAAAAACAATGACATCGCTCAGCATGGAAGGACGTGTGTTTGATGTCCCACAGGAACTTCAGGAAAAAGCATATATTAACAGCATGGAACAATATGAGGAGATGTATAAACGCTCCATCGAAGACCCGGAAGGGTTCTGGGGTGAGATGGCAGAAAAAAATTTAGATTTTTTTAAAAAATGGGACAAAGTACTTGATTATGATTTCAATGATATCCGGATAGAGTGGTTCAAGGGTGCAAAGCTAAACGTGTCATATAACTGTCTTGACAGACATCTGAAAACCGCAAGAAAAAACAAGGCAGCTATTATATGGCAGGGGGAGCCACCTGATGAGGCAAGGACATACACCTACCAGGAACTCTACTATGAAGTAAACAGGTTTGCCAATGTTCTGAAAAAAAAGGGTGTTTCAAAGGGTGACAGAGTTGCAATTTATCTGCCAATGATACCTGAGCTTCCCATTGCCATGCTTGCATCCGCGAGGATTGGTGCTGTTCACAGCATAGTGTTCGGAGGGTTCAGCGCAGAGGCTCTCAGGGACAGGATTCAGAACTGCGGGGCAAAGATACTTATTACCAGTGACGGCTCACTCAGAAATGGAAAAAATATTCCACTTAAAGGAAATGCAGATAAAGCTCTTGAGGATTGTCCTACTATTGAAACCAGCATTATTGTTAACAGAACAAACTCAGATGTGTCCATGAAGCAGGGCCGTGATGTCTGGTGGCATGAAGAGATGTCAGCGCCTGATATTAAGCCGTACTGTGAGCCGGAGCAGATGGATGCTGAAGATCCTCTTTTTATCCTCTATACAAGCGGGAGCACAGGAAAGCCAAAGGGTGTGCTTCATACAACAGCCGGATACCTTCTTTATACAAATGTTACATTGAAGTATGTATTTGACCTGAAAGAGGAAGATACATTCTGGTGTACCGCTGATATTGGCTGGGTCACGGGACACAGTTATATTGTGTACGGACCTCTCTCAAACGGCACGTCAAGCGTGATGTTTGAGGGGGTTCCAAGCTATCCGGATTATTCCAGATTCTGGAAGATTGTTGAAAAATACAAGGTAAACCAGTTCTACACAGCGCCAACTGCAATACGTGCCATTGCAGCCCAGGGAGATAAATGGGTTGATGGCATGGACTTAACCAGTCTCAGAATTTTAGGCACTGTGGGTGAGCCGATTAACCCTGAGGCCTGGATGTGGTATTATAACAAAATTGGCGGGGCACGCTGTCCAATAGTCGATACATACTGGCAGACAGAAACAGGTGGGTTTATTATCACCCCGCTGCCAGGCGCCATGAAAATCAAACCAGGTTCGGCAAACAGACCGTTTTTCGGAGTAGATGCTGAAATAATCCGGGAGGATGGGACTGCCTGTGATGCTAATGAAGGCGGGTACCTTACTATTAAAAAGCCATGGCCCGGGATAATGAGAACTGTTTATGGAGACTCTGAACGTTTTAAAGAAACCTACTTCAGTCAGTTCAGCGGCAGATACTATACAGGCGATGGTGCAAGGAAGGATTCTGACGGTGACTTTATCCTGTTGGGACGTCTTGACGATGTTATTAACGTGTCAGGACACAGAATGGGTACAGCAGAAGTTGAGAGTGCCCTTGTGTCACATGACCTGGTGGCAGAAGCTGCAGTTGTGGGTATGCCCCATGAGATTAAGGGTCAGGGGATATATGCGTTTGTAACGCTGAATGCAGGGGTTGAAGAGAGCGAAGACCTTAAAAAAGATCTTGTGAAGCACGTACGTTCTGAGATTGGTCCAATCGCAACCCCTGACAAGATTCAGTTTGCATCAGGACTTCCCAAAACCAGGAGCGGTAAAATCATGAGGAGAATCCTGAAAAAGATTGCAGCAGGGGAAACCAGTGAGCTTGGCGACACCAGCACTCTTTCTGACCCTGGTGTTGTAGATGACCTGATTAAAAACAGGCAGTAGTTAACAGAAAAAATTCACAGAAGCTTTTAAAAGGGCCTGTGGCTGGATTGCACCCGGCCACAGGCCCTTTTCTGTTGTGGCATTGTTGGAATCATATGCCCTGTTTGCGTGTATCGGGATTTTCTGCGTTGAGCTTGATAAGAAAGCGCTTTTTATGATCTTCATTTTGGTCGCTAAACATCTCATTAAAAGGGTTTGTTGATACCAGATCTCGAAAAACTTTGCAGCGAAAACACAGCCAGTCCTCATCCGGAATATCAGCTATTTTATCCAGATCTAACGACTCCCAGTTTTCCCGGGTTATTTCCCTTATTTTTCTTTTGACCCCTTCAATAACAGTTCTGTCAGATACTAAAATGCACCCGGTCCCATGATCTGTTTCACTGCCAAAATATTCTATCTCTTCCCATATTAATAATTCCACGGTGTCCAGCAGATCCGGATATTTTGCCGTCAGTTCTGTCCACCTCCGGTCCAGAGCATCGTCTAACATATTGCCGCATTTCAGATATTGCAGTTTTATATTCTGCCAGTATTGCCTGGTATATTGATTAATACGCTGCTGCATTTCCCTGTCCAGATCCTGCTTTTGAGACTGGAAATTCTTCTGATTTTTAGACCCATTCAGTTCATCCTGATATTCGGTAACACCATCATCAGAGAGTTGTTCCTGAGATTCTTCAGGAAACCTGGACTGCTTTTGAGACCGGGTAATGACTATGACCAGCACAAAAACAATACTAACAAGAACCAGGCCTGTGCATATAAAAATAACCTTTTTGACAGGCATATCTAAAGTTTTTTTATAAATGTGTTCAGCCCAGGTGATCCAGAATCTTTTTTTTGTTTCAGCTGGGCTGTTTTTTTCTTCTGCGCGCTTAGCAACAGTGGCCTGCTGTGTTTGACCCTCTTGTGCCTGGTCAGCCTGATCTTTCCCGGAACTGCCTGCTTCTGCCTCTGAGGGCTGAACCCCCTCTGCCTCTGCCTGTTCTTTCCCGGAACTGCCTGCTTCTGCCTCTGAGGGCTGAACTGCCTCTGCCTCTGAGGGCTGAGCCCCCTCTGCCTCTGCCTGTTCTTTCCCGGAACTGCCTGCTTCTGCCTGCAGGGTTTCCTCCTGTCCTTTGGTTTCAGCACTGATTTCACTGAAAATATTTTCAATTTCAGCCTCATCAATTTTACTGCTGTCCGGTTCGGACAAGCCAGCTCTGTCATTGGTACCTGTTTCATCTTTATCTTTGTGATTGTTTTCATCCATAATAAATTCCGGTTTTTTTTATTATTAATGTGTTTTTTCTGTTTTCGGCTTATTACAGGAAAAAAAAAGATTTTTATTTGTAAGATGGGTACAAAATTCAGGTATACACTTTTTGTTGAGCACGTTCTATCTAACAGGGATTGGGCTGCAAGAACAACCCGGACAAAAAAACTGGTTGATTTTTGATCTGAGCAGATCATAATTAAACCCTACAGCTTAATAAATCAACTTGTTGCCTATCATAATGACCCTGATTAAGAAAATGACAAAAACAATTGTTTTTTTTGGCTTTTTACTTTTGTGCTTTCCCAAAGCATGGTGCATGCAGACAACCTGCCTTTTTTCCGCAGGGGATGACTTTCCGGAAATCATTTTCCAGGCCATGTTGACCCCGATGGAAAAGCAATACCTGGGGATATCAGATAATCTCAGAGAAACAGGGGATTTGAACAAATTTTATTCTTTTACTCTGTTTGACATTCAGACCGAACTGATAATCGTAGAATTTTTAAATGTCTATTGTTTTTCGTGCCAGACCCAGGCACCTGTTCTTAACAGAGTTTATGAGTCAATTCAAAAGGATAATAACCTCAGGGGTAGAGTTAAAATCCTTGGTATCTGTCCCGGCAATAACTTTCGTGAAATTAAAAAATTCAAAAAAGAAAAAGCTGTTCAGTTTCCTCTTATTCCTGACCCTGACTTTCAAATTTATGAGACTGTTGGCGGCCAGTGCGGAACCCCGTTTATTCTCATGGTCAGGAGAACCGAAAAACAGAGCATTATCACCTGGTCACACATAGGTCAAATCAGCAGCCCCCTCTACTTTGTGCAGGAAGTATGGGATGCTCTGCAGGCTGACCTGCATACTATTGTAAAAAAAGCAAGGGAGAAAGGTTTAATTAAAGTAACCATGGAAAGACCGGAACCTTATTGCTCTGATATGGAGATAAAGAAAAAAATATCTCTAAGCATGGAATCACGGGGATTGAAACTGAGAGAACTGAAAAAAGTGGCTCTCAGTAATGACGAGTATGTTTTTATAGGGAAAGCCATTGGACAAGATGGTGAAAAGACATTTTTTTCAAAAATGATCAGCAGAAATTCAGTCTGTGATATCTGCCATGCAATACATTTTATTTTGACCTTTGATGACAGAGGAGTCATTGTGGACTTTGATCCTGTACATATAACGAAATATGGCAATATGGAATGGAATATTTCAGAAATTATCAGAACCCGCAAAAAGCTGATCGGAAAATCTATTCTGAAACCTTTAGGCTTTAATCCTGAAGTTGATGCAGTCTCACTTGCCACCATGAGCTCTGCACTTATTTTTAATTCAATAGAAAGGGCTAAAAAATATTACAGGGAGCTGCAGCAAAAAGGCTATATCAGCCAGTGATACTTTGCATCCGGAAACACTGTGGTCAAATTCAGTTGAACCCTGCAGCCACCTGTGTGACTGGTATTGTTAACCCGGGTTTTCATTCAGCCCCTGTTTACACTTCAGGCTTTTTTCATCAACAAAACATAGCAAAATCCCACCTGTTATGAAAAAAAGTGCCAATATTCCAATACCTGCCCTGGGACTATGGCTCAGATATCCTGTAATACCCATTATTGCAGGTCCAAATATCACCGAGCTTTTTCCAGCCATATTGTAAAACCCGAAAAACTGTGCTGCTTTATCCTGAGGAATCATGCGTGAGTAACAGGAACGGCTCAGCGCCTGGATCCCGCCCTGCACAAGCCCTACCATAACTGCAAGGAGATAAAATTCAGCTTTATCTGTCATTGCCATTGCCCACAGGACAATTATAAGGTAACCTGCAATTGCAGCGTACAGCGCATTTTTTGTCCCCCAGCATTTTCCAAGCCTTCCGAACAGCAGTGCAGAGGGGAACCCAACAAACTGGGTAATCAGCAGGGCACAAATCAGGTGGCTGTATTCAAGGCCAAGGGACATTCCGTAATCAACTGCCATGCGAATAACAGTATTTACCCCGTCAATATAGAACCAGTAGGCAAGAAGAAAAATCCATACAGATTTATAATGTCCTGTTTCACGGAATGTCTGGAACAGCTGATTTAATCCCCCTGACATATCTTTGCCTGACCTTTCAGTCTCAGCAGCCTTTGGTTCCGGCACAAAAAACATAAGGGGTATTGTAAACAGCGCCCACCATACAGCAGTCAGAAGGAAGGAGCACCTGATTACAGCAACCCGGGGGGGAGAAGTAAAAACATGAGCTGTTAAAGGTAATGAGAAAAGTTTCTGCATTTTCTGCAGAACATGACCAAAGGTTTCAGGGCTGAGCACCATCCAGACAAAAAAGGCAAAAATTATCCCACCCCCAAGATACCCGAGGGAAAAACCCAGTGCTGAGGTCTGGTCAACTGTTTTTTTATCACCAACTGATGGAAGCAGTGAATCATAAAAAGTGTTTGCACCTGAAAATCCGACAACTCCTGCAACATAAATGGCTGCTGCATATGGCCAGTTTCCTTCCTGAACAAAAAAAAGAGCGGCACTTGCTGCTATCCCCAAACCGGCAAAAACCCCAAGAAACCGTTTCTTTGCCAGGCCTTTGTCAGCAAAAGCGCCAAGCAAAGGAGCAAAAACTGCAATTAAAAGCCCTGCTACAGAATTTGCCACCCCAAGCCGAAAAGTTGAAACTGTTACATCAGATCCGCTGCTCCAGTAGGTTTTAAAAAAAACAGGAAAAAACCCTGCCATTATCACTGTAGCAAATGCACTGTTTCCAGCATCATACAATGCCCATGCCCATCTTGATCTTTTTTGATTCTGCATTTCACCCGCCGGGTTAATCATTATCTAAGTAGTGCCTGACCGAAAACCCTGATTCAGGTTGGAACCCGAAAAATAATTTTCTGTAGGAGCGCCTTCAGGCGCGATATCAGTTCTGTTTTTCGCGCCTGAAGGCGCTCCTACAACATAAAATCAGGACTTTCCGTTCGGACACTACTTAGTCTATCAGACATGAATGTCTGCCTGAAATGAGTACTATGCTGCTACTGTCTTTATCTGTAAATATCCCTCAGCTTAAGCATTAGAAAAAAAATTTAAGCCTTGACACAATGTTTTTTTTAACTATATTGTTCATAATGTGAACACTAAAAACATACAGCCGGACAAAATATCCTACAAACTTCTTGACGAATTCAGCAAAGAGTCTTCGGTCTCTCAGCGTGCCCTTGCCGATCGCCTCGGCATTGCTCTGGGACTGGTAAATGCATATATAAAAAGGCTTTATAAAAAGGGGCACATTAAGATCAGAACCCTTCCTAAAAACAGGATAAAATACATTATAACACCACAGGGTTTTGCTGAAAAAACAAGACTTACCTACAGGTTCATGCATTACTCTATATTATATTTCAAAGAAATCCGCAAAAAAATTGAGAGAACCTATGAGGCGATGGCAAAATCCGGGATAAAGACTGTGCTTTTATTCGGTGATGGAGAGCTGGCTGAGCTGTGTTATATATCAACCCGGGGATTCCCCCTTGAAATAGTCGGTGTTGTTGGCAAAAAGAATATCAGGAGGGGGTTTTTTAAGCATAATGTTTATTCCGTGCAGGACATTCATAATATTGAATTCGATGCCATCCTGGTTTCAACGCTTGAAGAAAAAGCAATTAAAACTTTAACGGATATCAGGGTTAACCCGGATAAAGTCTTTTACTTAGAGCAATAGCAACCAATGGATACAACTGTACCAGATCCCTTTAATTTTGAAACTGGATTTACGGCAGTTAACAGCAGCCAGGATTGTTTCTGGTATGCGGTGTACGTCAAGTCCCGCCATGAGTTTCGTGTTCATGAACTGTTGACAAAAACAGGCATAGAGGCATTTCTGCCTGCAGTCCAGATGCTCAGGAGGTGGAAGGATAGAAAAAAACTGGTGATATTTCCTCTTTTTCCAGGTTATATGTTTGTACATATCCCTGAGCAAAAAGACCATATGCTTGCTGTGCTAAAAACCCATGGGGTTGTGCGATTTTTGAGTGCAAAGCCCGGCAAACCCGCACAGGTCCCAAATGTACAAATCAACTCCCTGAAAACCCTTATGGAAAGCAAAACCCCTGTTGAACCCTATCCATACCTCAGGGAAGGACAAAGAGTTCGAATAAAAAACGGGTCTCTGGCAGGTGTTGAAGGAATACTGGTAAAGCGCAAGGGGCAGCATATTCTTGTGCTTTCTGTTGATATACTGCAGCAGGGTGCATCAGTAAAAATAGATGCACTGGATGTAGAGCCTGCATAAAAACAATTGTTTAAACAGCTTGAACAATTTTGGCACAGGTTGCTTTTCCGGCAAAAGGAGCATGTAACTGAGAGGGCGGAGCTGTATAAAATTTATAACAAAGGATGCATGAACATGAAAAAAAATCCTCTTAAAAAAGCATTGGCAGAAAACAGACAAACCTATGGCTCATGGATAACCATTGCCCATCCCTTAATCCCTGAAATATTAGCCCAGGCCGGGTTTGAATGGCTGGCTGTTGACATGGAGCACAGCTCCATCGGGATAAATGATCTGCTGTCAATTATCATCTCAATAGAAGCTAATAATCTTGTTCCGCTTGTCCGTATCGGAGAAAACAGTCCCAATTTAATCAAGAGGGTAATGGACTCCGGCGCTTATGGAGTTATAGTGCCAAATGTCAACAGCAAACAGGATGCTGAAGCTGCGGTAAGCGCTGTCAGGTATCCCCCTGCCGGAACCCGCGGGGTCGGACTGTACAGGGCACAGAAATTCGGCAGAAAATTTGATGAATACAGACAATGGCTTTCCGAAGAGAGCGTTGTAGTTGTCCAGATCGAGCATATTGATGCAGTCCGCAACATTGATGAGATACTTGCAGCACCAGGCATAGATGCATTCATGGTTGGCCCCTATGACCTCTCAGGCTCTCTTGGCAAACCTGGTGTATTTGACGACCCTGAGCTTTTAAGAGCCCTGGAAAAAGTAAAGGCAGCTGGTATCCGTCACAATATTCCTGCAGGATTTCACTGCGTTCCATCTGATCCTGAAGAAGCAAGAAAAAAACAGACCGAGGGTTTTAAGCTGCTGGCATTCAGCCTTGACGCTGTTTTCCTGGGTGATGCTGCCTGTCAGGCAATGTCAACCTTGAAAGGGAAATAGATGAATATTATTGGAATAATACCAGCACGCATGGCCTCAAGCCGTTTCCCCGGGAAGCCCCTTGCCCAAATCTGCGGCATCCCCATGATAGGACATGTTTACTTCCGGAGCAAAATGAGTTCTGCTCTTTCTGATGTCTATGTTGCAACCTGTGATCAGGAAATTGCAGACTATGTGGAATCAATAGGCGGAGAACCTGTCATGACCGCAGATACCCACGAACGAGCCTCTGACCGGACAGCAGAAGCCATGGAAAAGATTGAATCAAAAACAGGCAGCAGAGCAGACATTGCAGTCATGATCCAGGGCGACGAGCCCATGCTTTTCCCGGAGATGATTGATAAAGCTGTCAGGCCTTTGATTGAGGATAAGAGCATTCAGGTCTCAAATCTGATGGCTCCGCTCAAAACAAAAAAGGAGCAGAAAGATCCAAATGAGGTTAAAGTGGTTGTGGACAGATCCGGATTTGCCCTTTATTTTTCCCGCGAGCCCATACCCTCGTGGAAAAAAGGCGCTGAAAATATTTCCATGCTGAAACAGGTCTGCATTATTCCTTTTCGCCGTGACTTTTTAATAAAGTTTAATGATCTTGAACAAACCCCACTTGAAATAGCTGAATCAGTTGACATGTTAAGGGTTTTGGAACACGGGTTCAGGGTTAAAATGATACGGGCAGGCAGTGAAACCTACAGCGTTGATACAGGCAGTGACCTGAAGCATGTTGAAAAACTGATGAAGGATGATGTGCTGATAAAAAAATATAAACCCGGTCTTCAATGAAAGCTGCTATTACTACATCTTCGTTTGGGAAATACGATCCAGCACCTCTGGACCGCCTCATTGATGCAGGAGTTCAATATGTCCTGAATCCACACGGCAGAAAAGTTACTGAAGAAGAGATTATAGAACTTGCACAGGGGGTTGATGGCATAATAGCCGGTACAGAACCGTTAAACAGCAGGGTTCTCAATCATCTCCCCGGACTTAAAGCTGTTTCACGGTGTGGTGTGGGCATGGAAAACGTGGACATGAAAGCAGCTGAAAATCTTGGGATAAAAGTGTTTAATACACCGGACGGACCAACCCTGGCTGTAGCTGAAGTAACAGTTGCGCTTATTCTTGGCCTTCTTCGGAAAATAACCTGGATGAGCAGGCAGATGAAAGATGGGATCTGGCAGAAACAGATGGGCAGTCTTCTGAGCTGCAAAAAGATAGGGATTATAGGCTTCGGGCGCATAGGCAGAAAAGTTGCCGAACTGCTGCACCCCTTTGGGGTAGAGCTTGTGTACTGTGATTTAGAGCCAAAGTCATGTTCGATCAGATGCAGCAGGAAAAAATTTGAGGAGATTTTAGGGTGGGCTGATATTATTTCCCTGCACCTCTCTCCATCTGTTAACTGCAAGCCGGTAATAGGAGAAAAAGAACTGTCGGAGATGAAAAAAGGCAGCTGGCTTGTAAACATTTCCCGGGGCGGAGTTGTTGATGAAGAAGCCCTTTACCACTGTCTGGAAAAAGGGCACATTGCAGGTGCAGCTCTTGATGTCTTTGACCAGGAGCCATACTGCGGCCCTTTAAGACATCTGCCCAATGTTATTCTTACACCTCACATCGGTTCATATGCAAAGGAGGCACGGATTGAGATGGAGATGCAGGCTGTTGAAAATCTTTTAAGAGGATTAAGGATTAAAAGGAGTAAAGGATTAGAGGAAAGACAGGATTAAGGATTGAAGGGTTAGTTTTATGCATTGGAAGGATTTAAAGGTTTGGCAAAAAGCTCATAATTCAGTTCTGGAAGTTTATAATCTTAAAAAATGATTATCTCTTAATCCTGATGTACTCGTAAAAAGCAGTTTTAGAACTTCAATGGCATTAACATTATTTTGGTGTATAGTTGTCCAAAAACGAGATTGCCGCGCTTCGCTCGCAATGACAATACAAATCAAAATCAAGAGGTTACTGTCATTGCGAGGAGCACAGGCGACGAAGCAATCTCAACATTAAAACAGATGCAAAAACAATACATTAATACTGTATTTTGGACACTAATGATTTTGGTGCATTCATGAAAAAATCATCTACAGGTAATCCTTCACCCCTTAATCCTAAAGACAGGGTGATTGTTTTCGGAGGAGCAGGCTTCCTCGGAAGTTATGTTGCAGATGAGCTGTCTGAAAGGGGCTACTGCGTAACCATCTATGACCATAAAAAGTCCCCCTATCTTCGAAAAAATCAGAATATGATTGAAGGTGATATTCTTGACAGGGGAAAAGTTGTTTCTGCTCTGAAAGGATCTGATTATGTGTACAATTTTGCAGGTATTGCAGGGCTTGATGAAGCATGCCAGGATCCTTTAAAGGCAATTGAAACAAACGTCCTTGGCAACACAAATATTTTAGAAGCATGCAGGTTAAACCGGATAAAGCGCTTTGTCTTTGCCAGCACAATATATGTTTACAGCGACTTAGCGCCTTTCTACAGGAGCAGCAAACAGGCCTGCGAGCTGATAATTGAAGACTACCAAAAGGCCTTCTGCCTTGACTACACTATTCTGAGATACGGCTCACTGTATGGCCGAAGAGCAAACAGCTTTAACTTCATATACAAAATCGTAAAGCAGGCAATCGAGGAGGGCAGGATTACAAGAAAGGGAGACGGGGAGGAGATAAGAGATTATATTCATGTTGCTGATGCAGCAAGGTGCAGTGTTGATATCCTTTCGGAAGATTTTAAAAATCAAAATGTAATACTTACAGGCACCCAGTCCACCAAAGTAAAAAATCTTTTAAACATGATAAAAGAAATATTTCAGGATAAAATCACTATTGAATACAGCACAGAACCTGAAACAGGACACTACGAGATAACGCCTTATTCTTTCAGACCAAGAGTAGCAAAAAAGCTTGTGGCAGGCAGTTATTATGATCTTGGACAGGGAATTCTGGATGTTATTTATGAAGTATATTCAATGTCAGATAAAAAAAATAAAAACCTTCGGCATATTGAAAAACTTATTGACCCTTCACCCTGAACTCAGAAAATGAGATCTATACAGGCGGTTTTTTTAGATTTTGACGGTGTCATTATTGAGTCAGTTGACATCAAAGGGCTGGTTTTTGGCAGGCTGTTTAACCAATACCCTGAGCATGTGGATGAAATAGTTGCATACCACCATGCAAATGGCGGTGTGTCACGTTTTGAAAAAATCAGATATATTTACAAAGAAATTTTGAAGCAGCAACTTACAGAAAAACAGTTTAACAGGCTTTGCAATGATTTTTCCCGGCTTGTGTTCCAGCGTGTTCTGGAATGTGACTATGTGCCTGGCGCCCTTGAATTCCTTGACAAATACTGCCACAAAGTTCCCCTGTTTGTTGTTTCGGGAACCCCGCATGAAGAGATTGCCGAAATAGTAAAGGCAAAAAAAATTGACAACTACTTCAGGGGGGTATTTGGCTCTCCCACCTCAAAGGGAGAATGGGTAAAAAAGATCCTTCAGGAGAAAAAGACAGCACCGCAAAAAACCCTTTTTGTGGGTGATGCCATGAGTGACTATAATGCAGCCCTGGAAAACCATGTCCCCTTTGTTGCAAGGATAAAGGACCCTGAAGATAATATTTTCAGAGATATAAACATCGAGACCAGTATCACTGATCTCTTCAGCCTGCATGAGCTTGTTGCAGATGGATAATGGTGTTAGTATTAACATGACGTGACAACAGGTAAAACAGTACATTGCAGAACATGCAAAAGAGATCCGGCCAGCGCTATTATGCTGAATACAATGCTTAATAAAGAAAGACTTGCCATGCTGCCATTAACATGGCCATGCACATTATTGCAGATGACCGTGGGACGTTGTCTGGACCGGCTTTTTAAGGGTAATAAACTTTCATGGTTAATAAAATAAAAAAAAATATGGTGACACGAAAAATCCGAAGGTCATCAGAAGACAGCAATAATTTTGACAAAAATTTCTGGGACCAATTGGGGCATGAAGCAAAATTTGCCGCAACCTGGGAAATGGTCAATGAAGTTTTATTAATAAGAGGTGAAAGAAATGTCATCCAATCAAGACTTCAAAGAACTGTTCAAAATATTAAACGAAGAAAACGTTGAATATCTGATTGTCGGCGCCCATGCCGTAATTTTTTATGCTGAACCGCGATACACAAAAGATATGGATATCTGGGTCAACCCAACACCTGAAAATGCAAAAAAACTTTGGGGGGCTTTATCAAGGTTTGGTGCTCCTTTGAAGGACATAAGCATTACTGATTTTACCGACAAAGATATTATTTATCAAATAGGCATTGCGCCAAATAGAATTGATCTCTTGATGGGAATCGCCGGTGTTGAATTCAGGGATGCGTTCAAAAACAAACAGGACAGCACGTATGATGGCGTAAAGATCAGCCTTATTGGCAAGAAAGACTTAATAAAGGCTAAAAAAACAAGCGGGAGAAAAAAGGACTTATTAGACCTGGACAGATTAAACTGAATAATTATTATTTCGGTTTGACAACCTTTTTCAGAGAGGTTCCACTAAAATGTTTAACAGTAAAAACATATTAATAACAGGCGGCACCGGATCATTTGGAAAAAGAATGGTAAAAACCATTCTTGAACAGTATAAGCCAAACAAACTCATTGTTTTTTCACGCGATGAGCTTAAGCAGTTTGAGATGGCCAGGATTTATTCCCCTGAAAAATATGGCTGTATGCGCTACTTTATCGGAGATGTCAGGGAACAGGATCGTTTGTACGAAGCCTTTCATAATGTTGATTACGTCATCCATGCAGCTGCTCTCAAGCAGGTCCCTACTGCTGAGTATAACCCCTTTGAAGCAATAAAAACAAATGTTTTAGGAGCTCAGAATGTCATCAGAGCTGCAATTAATCAGAAAGTAAAGAAAGTTATCGCCCTCAGCACAGACAAAGCCGCAAACCCCATCAACCTGTATGGAGCATCAAAACTGTGCTCAGATAAATTATTTATAGCAGGCAATGCAATGAGCGGGGAAGCAAAATCCATCTTTTCAGTTGTACGCTACGGAAATGTTGTTGGGAGCCGTGGATCAGTTATTCCATTTTTCCTTGAAAAAAAAAAGGGGGGGGTTATCCCTGTTACTGATGAGAGGATGACCCGCTTTTTTTTAACATTGCAGCAGGCAGTTGATTTCGTAATACGCAGTCTTGAAACAATGTATGGAGGAGAGCTGTTTGTTCCGAAAATTTCAAGCTGTAAAATGACTGATATTGCAAAAGCCATAGGACCTGAGGCAAAGATAGAATATATCGGGATCAGGCCTGGCGAAAAACTTCATGAGACAATGGTTCCAGCTGATGAAGCACGTCATACGCTGGAGTTTAAAGACCATTTTGTTATTCAGCCAATACTTGACTGGTGGGCAAGCAAAAGCAATTTAATACAAAAGGGTGGAAAACAATGTCCGGATAATTTTTCATACTCGAGTGATACAAACCCTGAATGGCTGTCAATTAAAGACATTAGAAATCTTATTGAATCAGGAGCATGGGATTGAAAAAAACAATTCCATACGGTCGCCAGTCAATAGATGAATCCGACATCCAGGCTGTTGTGGATGTTCTGAAATCCGACTGGCTTACTACCGGCCCTGCTGTTGAGGCATTTGAAAATGCAGTGGGAGATTTTGTGGGCGCAAAAGAAGCTGTTGCTGTTTCAAGCGGAACAGCAGCTCTTCACGCTGCCATGTATGCAATTGGAATCGGCCCGGGTGATGAAGTAATTGTTCCGCCAATGACGTTTGCTGCAACAGCAAATGCTGTGGTATTCCAGCAGGGCAAGCCTGTTTTTTCAGATGTAGATTCAAACAGCCTCCTGATCGATCCAGCCCTTATTGAAAAAAAAATCACACCTCAAACAAAAGCAATTATAGCTGTTGATTATGCGGGTCAGCCCTGTGATTATGACCTGCTGAGAAAAATTGCAGACCACTACAACCTGACACTGGTTGCGGATGCATGCCACTCCCTTGGTGCCGAATACAAGGGGCGAAGAGCTGGAACCCTTGCAGATTTGAACATTTTCAGCTTTCACCCTGTAAAGCATATCACAACCGGTGAAGGGGGAATGGTTACAACAGACAATCACGAATTTGCAAAACGCATGCGAATATTTCGAAATCATTGCATCGATGTTGACCATATGCAGCGCGCTGAAAAAGGCACATGGTTTTATGAGATGGTTGACCTTGGATATAACTATCGCATTACTGACTTCCAGTGTGCGCTGGGAGTCAGCCAGTTAAAAAAACTGCCTGCCTGGATTAAACGTCGGCAGGAGATCGCTTTACGGTATGACCTGGAGCTCAGCAAGTTCCCTGCTGTAATGCCGCTATCCGTAGCTACCCATGTTTGCCATGCATATCACCTGTATGTAATTCGATTACAAACCCACAGGTCAGAACTTTTTGCAGCATTTCGCAATGCTGGAATTAACGTTAACATACACTACATCCCTGTCCATCTGCACCCTTACTACAGAAAACATTTTAAAACATCAAAAGGACTTTGTCCTAATGCAGAGAGAGCATATAACGAAATAATTTCTCTACCCATGTTTCCCGGAATGCAGGACGAAGACATCATGCATGTAGTTTCCACGCTGCAGCATGAGATCAGAAAACTTTTCGCATGATTATCTTCTAATTTTTCCCATATAACCAAAGTAAACCACTTGACATGGAAAAATGAGACTATTTCTCAGTTGGTTCTCGGAACAGCCCAGCTGGGGATGGAGTATGGAATTGCTAATACAGGCAGTCAGCCAGCAGACAAAGAGTTTAAAGTCTTGGCACACTCTGAAAAAACCGGCACCACAAAAGAAATGCTTAAAGGTCAGCCTGCTGTTTCAGGTTTTAAAAGGCTTATATGATGCTGAAAAAAATGAAAATATTTTTCCGGGCTGATGCAAGCCCCAGCATGGGAAGCGGCCATATTATGCGCTGTATTGCCCTTGCCCAAGCATGCAGGGCCCATGGGGCTGCAGGGGTAACATTCATAACATCCTGTCATGACAAAGCTCTTAAGCAGCGCATTTTAAAAGAAGGGTTTGAACTCCTGACAATTCCCATGCCACATCCCGAGCCATCTGATTTGAAAAAAACTTTAAAAATTTTATCAGATTCTAATGGCTCCTGGCTGATACTTGACGGATACCACTTTGTTTCTGAATACCAGCTGCAATTACTCGATTCAGGCTGCCACCTTCTTGTAATTGATGATACAAACCATCTTCCGGAATACCATTGTGATATCCTGCTCAATCAGAACATTAATGCTTCGGAGCTCAACTATTCGTGCGACAAAAATACAATTCGTCTTCTTGGATCAAAATATGTTATGCTGCGGCAGGAGTTTTTACACTTCAGAAATTCCAGTCGCATCATTCCGGGCAATACTCGAAAAATTCTTGTTACCATGGGCGGAAGTGATCCTGACAACACAACATTGAAAGTAATTAACGCCCTGAACATGCTTGAATCTCCGGAGCTTGATGTAAAGATTGTTGCAGGGCCTCTTAATCCGCATCTTAAAAGTCTCCGGAACATCTTATCAGCCTCTGCATTTAAATCCTGCCTTTTAACTTTTGCCAAAAACATGCCTGAACTGATGGCGTGGGCTGATTTGGCAATATCTGCAGGCGGAAGCACATGCTGGGAGCTGGCATACATGGGCCTGCCGGCAGTTGTTCTGGTAATTGCTGAAAACCAGCATAGAATTGCTGAGGGCCTGCATGAAAAGGGAGCAGTTGTGAACCTTGGCTTGTTTAACAAAGTATCCGTCGATCACATAGCAAATACTGTTAATGCTTTGCTGCTTGATCTGTCCATGCGTAAAAACATGGCCCATAAAGCAAAAAAAACAGTGGACGGTTCTGGTGGCCGGAGAGTTATCAATCTGATTACATACACAAAAAATGAGAATATTAATTTTAGGGCCAACTGATTCCCCCTTCACTTCAATTATCAGAAAGCATGGGAACGAAACTGTAAATATAACAGAACCTGTTGATGTCGATTTCCTGAAAAAAAATGCCATTGATT
Source organism: Deltaproteobacteria bacterium (assembly GCA_024276465.1). Taxonomy (GTDB): domain Bacteria; phylum Desulfobacterota; class WTBG01; order CAIYCZ01; family CAIRTM01; genus JAJRXD01. The sequence continues at coordinate 41,958 of JAJRXD010000079.1, read as the reverse complement.
TCATTGTCAGTTATGGGTACAGATATCTTCTCCGCACACCTGTTTTGAAGTTTCTTCCAGATCAAATCATTAACCTTCATATTTCATATCTCCCATGGAACAGAGGGGCTGATCCAAATTTGTGGAGCTTCCTGGAAAACACCCCAAAGGGCGTTTCAATACACTACATTGACGAGGGTATTGACACTGGTGATATCATTGTACAAAAAAAAGTGTTCTTTAATCTGAAAGCAGAAACACTTGCAACAAGCTATCATAAGCTGCAAAATGAAATTGTGCTTTTATTTGAACAAATTTGGCCTGAAATTGTAAATGGGACAAATCCTCGAAAAAGACAGAACATTGCTGGTTCATATCACAAAACTTCAGACAAAAAAAAGTATGAACATCTTCTTGTCAAAGGCTGGGACACACCAATAATAGATATAATGGGCAGGGCAATTAAAACATCTGAAAAAACTTGGGGGTGAGTATGGCTTACGAAAACATTAGCATTAATAATAGAATTATTGGTGAAGGCCATCCCTGCTATATTATTGCTGAAATATCAGCTAACCATAATCAAAGTTATCATAAGGCCCTCGAACTGGTAAATGCAGCAAAAGAAGCTGGTGCAGATGCTGTCAAACTTCAGACCTATACCCCTGACACCCTGACTTTTAATTGTGATAATGATTATTTCAAAATACCTGCGGGCAATACATGGTCTGGCCAAACACTTTACGAATTGTATCAGAAAGCCTGTATGCCATGGGATTGGCAGCCAAAGTTGAAAAAAGAAGCTGAGAAATTAGGCCTTTTGCTGTTTTCTACTCCTTATGACAAGAGTGCTGCCGATTTCCTGTCTAAAATGGACATTCCTGCATACAAAATTGCCTCCTTTGAACTGGTAGATATTCCCCTGATCGAATACATTGCAAAAAAAAACAGGCCCATTATTATGTCCACTGGAATGGCCACATTAGTAGAAATTGAAGAAGCGGTAGCAACTGTTCGCAAGCTTGGGAATAATCAACTGGTTTTGCTCAAATGTGTAAGTGACTATCCTGCCGATATTGAAGATATGAATCTGCGAACTATTCCAGATCTGTCCGAAACTTTTGGGCTGCCCGCAGGCTTGTCTGACCATACACTTGGTCATGAAGCAGCCATTGCTGCTGTTGCTTTGGGTGCAGCTGTTATTGAGAAGCACATTACACTTTCCCGTTGTGATGGTGGCCCGGACGCTGAATTTTCCATGGAAGTGGATGAGTTCAAAGCGCTTGTCCGTGCTGTGAGGAGAACTGAAAAGGCATTGGGGGAGGTGAAGTACAAATCAACAGAAAGAGAGAAGAAAAATAAAATTTTTCGTCGTTCATTATTTGTAGTAAAAGATGTGGAAGCAGGGCATGTTATAACCTCTGAAAATGTACGTTCGATCAGGCCGGGGTATGGGTTACATCCAAGATATTTACCAGAGGTTCTGGGTAGCCTGTTCAACAGGGATGTAAAGGCTGGCACCCCTTTCTGCTGGGATTTAATTAATGACAAGAGTAAGCACTTACATAAGCACTCATAAAAAGCATGTATGTCAGGAGGAATTTATGAATTGTGTAAAGATAGGCAACAAAATTGTAGGGGATGGTTATCCATGTTTCATATCATTAGAACCTGGCGCAACACATACCGGACTTGAAAGCGCCAGGATGCTTGCCAAGGCTGCTGCTGACGCTGGAGCTGATGCTGTTAAATTTCAGACCATTGATACCGATGAACTCATGAGCTTTGAAAAAATTATGATCGATTATGAAACAGCAGAGGAAAAAAAATCCGAAAGCGTATATACAGCCCTAAAGCGCAGGGAGTTGTCATTTGATGAATGGCGTGCACTTAAGTCTTACTGTGATGAGTTGGGAATCCTGTTCATTTCAACACCAAGCGGCCCTAAAACAGTTGATCTGCTGGCTGAAATGAATGTTGCAGCAATAAAAGTTGCAAAATCCGATGTTAACAACAGGTATCTTATCAGATTGATAGCCGAAAAAGGCCTGCCCGTTATAATGGATGCAAGAGAAAAATTTGAAGACGTAGAGGTTGGAATAATAATCTGTGAACAGGCTGGAATTAAGGATATAGTGATCATGCATTGCCCGTCAGGTTATCCTGCAGAATATGCCGGCATCCATCTTAAAGCTATTCCACATATTAAAAATATATTTGGATATCCGGTTGCATATTCTGATCATTCAGTTGGGGAGCACATGAATTATGCTGCCCTGGGTATTGGAGCAAATTTTATTGAAAAGACCATCACGCTGGATAAAACCACAGATGCCGTGGAGCATTATATGTCACTGGAGCCCCAGGAATTAGGCCAGTTCATAGACACTGTTCGAAAAATTGAGGAGGCTTTTGGTAATCCACGTATAATATTTAATTCCAGAGTAAATGCACTGCATCGCAGAAGCATAATGACTTCCAGAAAAATAAAGAAGGGTGAAACTATCACTGTTGAGTCTCTGTCCTTTAAGCGCCCCGGTACGCATATCTCTGTTGACCGTTATGAGAATATAGTAGGCAGAAAAGCTGCTCTGGATCTGGAAGAAGGGGTGTTCCTTAAGGAATGTGATTTTGAATAATAATAATTTCCCATATTGTGACCTCCTTCTCAGGCATTATCTGGAGAATGGGGATATAATCTCCTCAATCCGGAATATGGGTGGCCATGAGATTAATTCTATCAATTACAAAATTGTATTTTCTAACAGGGACAAAAAGCCCCTTCACCTCAAAATAATTCCAGGTACTTGCAGGTCTTTTTCAGATAAGCTGTCCATATTTTTCAATTGCAGCAGTTCCGGTGTAAAAACTGCCCGAATAGTTCCAACAAAAACAGGAAAATATCATGTTGAACACGAACAGGGTATAGCAGTGTGCTTTTCTTACTATGAAGCAGAACCGTATAATGCAACAGATAAACAAAAACAATCTGCTGCAAGGCAACTGGGCAAACTAAACAAAGTGCTGTCTAAGATAAACCAGATAATCCCACGAAGTGACTTATACAAACCGTTAAATGAAGATGAAATCACCAGAATAAAAAAAAGCTGTAAAGAGGGGCATGAATTTGAGCATACTGTCCTGGCTAATCTTGACATGATTCAGTCCCTGTCTCCAACACTGTCTGAGAAGTTCAGTTCAACAAGGTTTTTACACAGGTTGGAACATTGTGATTTTCACCCTGAAAATATCGTTTTTCAGGAAGGCAATGTTGCTGCAATCCTGGATTTTGACAGTATCTGTTCGCTCCCCCGGAATCTTTCTGTGGCTTTTGCCTGTGACAGATTTTCTGAAAATTCTCAGGAAATGATCGGGTTCATAAAAGCATATCAGAAAACAGACCAGACTTTAGGCAGGGAAGAAGTGAAAGATATCCCTGATCTGATAAAGTGGGAAGCCCTGTGCAGGCTTAATTATATACTGAGAACCCGTTTTTTCGAGAAGAACAGCAACTGGAATTTTGACTTTGAAAAACATGTTAATATTATCAATAAAGCACAACGGATAGAAAAAAAATTCATTAGCTTAGCAAGTTGATTTTGTTGGTCATGCCATGAAAACAAGTGATATCCAGAAACAAAATGTTGATTTTTTGCTTTCACAAATAAAAACACTTCTCTGTTGGAGCAGGGAAAATTTTGCAGATAAGATATTTATGACCAGTTCTTTTGGAAGCAATGGAACAGTTTTATTAGACATCATCAAGAAAATAATACCAGATGTACAGATATACTTCATTGATACGGACTATCATTTTCAGGAAACTCTGGAGATTAAGGAATATTATGAAAAAAATGGTTATTGTATAAAGACACTGACATCTCAAACAGAGGATAAAAACCAGCAATTATACACAATGGGACATGATATATGTTGCCAAATCAACAAAGTGGAACCAATGCAGAACCTGTTAGCAGGCAAGGAGAAGCATCTCTGGATTACGGCTCTCAGCCGTGGTCAGTCAGACACCAGAAAACAAATTCCCTTTTTGCAACCGACAAATTTTGAACTGTTCAAGCTTAATCCAATGATCGCATGGAGAGAAGTTGATATCTGGTATTACATTAAACACAGGGAACTTAAGTATAACAGATTATATGACCGTGGTTACAGAAGTATAGGGTGTCAACCGTGTACAATGCCTGTAAAACCAGGAGAACACACCAGGGCCGGTCGATGGCAGGGATGCGACAGACAGGAATGTGGCTTGCATACAAAATTATAGGAGACTGATTGAATTATTGTGAAATTTGACAACTCATTACGGTTATTGAAACAGGCAAAGAAGTTAATCCCTTCAGCAGCCCAGACTTATAGCAAAAGCTATAAATACTTTTGTGAAGGCGCCGCACCTGCATTTCTGAGCAGGGGCATAGGATCGCACGTCTGGGACGTTGATGACAATGAATTCGTTGACTTTGTATTATCTCTTGGGGCTGTTACTGTGGGATATAACCACCCTGGAGTTAATAAATCAATAATAAAGCAGATGGAAAGTGGTATCTCTTTTTCACTTTCTCATAGACTCGAGCTGGAACTGGCTGAAAAAATAATCAGGATTATTCCATGTGCAGAAATGGTTCGTTTTGTAAAAAACGGTTCGGATGCAACATCTGCTGCAGTACGCCTGTCCAGGGCCTACACCGGCCGTGAAATTATTGCCTGCTGTGGATATCATGGGTATCAGGATTGGTACATTGCATCTACAAACAGAAACAGGGGGGTTCCAAAAGCAATAGGGAAGCTTACTAAAAAATTCAAATATAACAACATAAATTCTTTACTGACTCTGTTTGATAGATACCCTCAACAGATTGCAGCTGTTATAATGGAACCTATTGGTCTGGAACCCCCAAAGGATAATTTTTTACAAAAAGTTAAGGATTTGGCACACAAAAATGGTGCCCTCATAATTTTTGATGAAATAGTTACAGGCTTTCGTTTGTCTCTGGGTGGAGCGCAGGAATATTATAATGTCACCCCGGATCTGGCAACTTTCGGCAAGGGTATTGCCAATGGCATGCCTCTGTCTTTAGTCACAGGGGCAAGTGATATCATGAAACTTATTGATGAGGGGGCCTTCATTTCCATGACATTTGGCGGAGAAACCCTGTCTATTGCAAGTGCCCTGGCAACGATAAGCCTTTTTGAACAAAAGGAAAGTTTTCAGCATATATGGACGCTGGGACAAAAATGGATTCACTCTGTAAACAACCTCATTGCAGAAAAAAATTTGTCTTCTGATGTACGAACAGCGGGACTTGCTCCACATTCTGGTATTGTTTTTAAAAACATCAACGGTATTGACTCCTCAGACTGGCTTTCCCTGTTTCAGCAGGAGTGCATTTTAAAAGGAGTTTTGACCTTAGGGATAAATAATTTCTGTTTAATGCATACCGAAAATGACCTGGAAAAATATATTGAGGGAGTCAATGCAGGCCTGACCAGGGTTGCCTTAGCTAAACAACAAGGCTCACCGGATCTGTTTCTGAAAGGCAACAAGATAAGACCTGTTTTTAAACGCAATTAAACAGACAAAAAGTATGGACAGTAAAAATATAGCTATTATACCTGCAAAAGGCTCTTCAAAACGGTTACCTAAAAAAAACATATTGCCGTTTTTAGGAAGACCCACTATTTATTACACCATAGATGCTGCCATGGAAAGTGGACTCTTTGATGAAGTTGTTGTTTCAAGTGAAGATGAAGAAGTAATAGCATGTATAAGCAATCTGGGGTGCAACATTCACAGACGGGCAGCAAACCTTGCCTCAGATACAGCCAGAGTAGTTGATGTTATAAGGGATGTATTAGATTGGTGTGCCAGAAAAAACAAGCATTTTGATTGTTTGTGCTGTTTGTATCCCACCGCCCCTTTACGTGATGCCGGGGATATAAAGGAATCCTACAAATTACTTGTATCAAGAAAAGCTGATTACGCGATCGGTGTTACTGAATATGAACATTCCCCCTTTTTTGCATTTAATATTAATCACAATAGCATGATTGAAAGGCGCTGGCCAGACCAGGCAGCACTACCTCATTGGGAAAAACCACCAGTGGTTGTGGATAATGGGTCACTGTACTGGATGAAGGTCGATATATTTCTGAAAACCGGAACAATGACCGGCCACAATACTGTTGGATATAAAATGCCAAGAGAAAAATCAGTTGATATCGATACAGAAGAAGATTTTGCTTTAGCCGAATATTTTGCCAAAACAGCACACAAAAAGGGGCTGAAGTGAGGCATCTCATCATAGGCCTCGGATCAATCGGCCTGCGGCACGCTAAGATCATTTTGGGTAAGGGGCATCAGGTTTTCGGGTTTGATCCTGCAGTAAAAAATGACCCGGGGTTTTATTGCTTTGATATTCTGGATCCTGCATGGGATCTAAATCCTGATGTGGTTTGGATATGCACACCGACCTGTTTGCATGCTGAATATACTATTGAAGCTCTGAGACGAGGATGCCATGTGTTTGTGGAAAAACCAATTGCGGATTCGCTTAAAGCAGCAAAAAAAATCCATGATACATGGCTGTCAATCAAAGAAAAAAGATTGATATGGACAGGGCGCAATATGCGCTATCATCCTGGCGTAACAGAAATAAAAAAAACAATCGAAGCAGGCATTATAGGAAACCCACTGATTTTCCGTATACATTTTTCCCATTACTTGCCTAATATGCGGCCACAATATGATTATCGGAAGACATATAGTGCACACGCTGATCAGGGGGGCGGTGTAATTCTGGATGATATTCATGATATTGACCTTGCCCTCTGGTTTGCAGGTCCTGTTAAGAAAACAATTGGAATGGCCGTCAGGAGCAAAACATTAGATATGGATGCAGAGGATGTGGCACATATCTGCCTGTTGCATACAAACGGTTGTTTTTCTGAAATACATATGGATTTTTTGAGAAGGGATAAAAGCCGCGGCATAGAGGTTATCGGAGAAAATGGAACTCTGGAATGGCGTAGTTCTGGTAAAAACCCGGAGCTTGCTTTAATTAATTTATTTTCATCTGGCAGGCAGGATGCTCAACAAATCTGGAATAAACGTATTGAAACATTTGATGAGATGTTTGAGAAACAGTTCGATGATTTTATAGAAGCCATAAAAAACTCTGGACAATATGACGTATCAGTAAAAGATGCTATCAATGCTCTTGAAGTAGCAGTTGGCATTAGAAAAAACATTTACTTTTCTGATTGACTCATCATCCCCGGAACAAACAACCGCATATGTCATATAACATATCGATGTTTCATGCAAAAATCGCAACACACCATTCAACCTTAAATCCAGATTTTGCAGCAGGCTTCGCAGGGAGGCGCAGAAAACTGCAGCGAAACGCCTGATTGGAGCGATTTTGCAACGCGGGCATATCAATAGATATGTTGAGAAGCAAAATCGTGAAATCCCGCCATGCGGGATAGCAAGGGTTTTCAAGCCGCAGTCCCGATTTCAACGGAATTGCAAATTCCGGGTTTAAAATTAACATCCAGGTTAAGTATACCAAGCCGACAGCATTAAGGTTTACGAAATCAAAGCCACTGAAGGACAACAGGGAGTATAGATTGAACAACCAGCATTGTGTATATTTTCACATAAACGATATCAAAAAGATTGGCCTGGAGAGATGGCATGAAGATTTTTTCTGGCCTCTTTCTGGAGATGCCTTTGTTGAAATTTATCATGCAATGCGAAAAGCCTATCATTCATTAGTGGCGGCTTCTCAAAGCCCCCTGTCAGATTTACTGACAGCAGAGTTTAAGCTGGTTTACGTACTGTCTGAGGCTCTGTGTGCACTGCGTTTACAGCAGGCCTGTAAATTACAAGGCTGCAAAATTGTTTATTCCGGGGGAATAGCCTTCTTTGATTTGATCCTTTCCGGTCTGAAAGGCAACAAAGATATGGCTGTCATTAGAACATTCGACCAAAAAATATGGGACCGCCCGGTTGATAAGCTCAGGCTTCGTTATCTTATTTTAAGGCATCTGTTAAATCGTGGATCAATCTGTTCACTATTGACAGGCAGCTATATGATTAATATTGGAAAGATGACTGAACTTAAAAGAAAATTTTTGACCAGAGCAAATAAAACATCGGTGGATTTTTCATATCTGTTTTCTAAGGCTGTGGCTGATTGTAAAAAAGATACCGAACTCTGTTTTGATGCCGGAAAAGCCAGCTATGACATTATGTGCATGACCAGTGAAGTTGGGCATTCTCTTGATATAGATCTCCCTGAACAGTTCTTTACCACCTGGAAAGTGTTCATAGAAGGCCGGCTTAAAAGATCTGCGGTTATACATGAATCATTAATAAACTTCATCCGTAACAGAAAATGGCTTACAGGCAGATCTTATCTTTTAAACGGATTGGGCAATCAATATCACAGGCTTATTGCCCTGGCTGCCAGAAAATCAGGGGTAAAGGTTGTTGCTGCTACACATGGAAACACGATGGGGATGGTTGCCCAGTCAAGATTATCTGACATCGAACTTTCACTGGTGGACTCTTATTTAGTTCAAACACAATTTGCAAAAAAGAACTATGAGCGTATCCTGCAACTGTATCCTCCGGTTGGGGGCAATCGTCCTGAAATAATCTCTATGGAGCATGATCAATACTACAAACTCTGTCAGAAAGAACAGAAAAGCAGGCTGCCCTCAAAAATACGAAAAGTCATGTTTATAGAACATCCTACGATTTATGGACACGATCATGATATTCCTTTTGGGTTCCAGCCGATACTGCTTGACCTGGCTGTCAGGGTACTGAAGTGCCTTTCAGGCCATTTTCATGTTATGGTATCTGTCCATCCGGATGCTCTTCAAAACAGTGATCAGGGTCAGATATACAGACAATATGTTGATGAGATTATCTGCGATAGATTTGAAAATAATTATGATGCAGCTGATGCTTTTGTTTTTGGATATTTCCCAGGTACCTGTTTTGGATTTTCTCTGCCCACCAATAAACGCATAGTATATTTTGATTATGGTTTCCGGTTCCTTGATAAAAGCACTGAGACAATGATAAAAAAACGCTGCTATTGCCTGAAAACCCGGACAGATGAAAGAAACAGGCTTTTATTCGACGACTCTGAGCTGCTGCGGGTTTTGACACTGCCGCCTGAGGAGCCTGACATGGAGTTTGTGAAAAAGAAAATGTTTCCTGTTTCCGAGGCAAAAGAAGTTTAAAATAATTAGCATATTGCAGCTGCAATGCAAGAACCAGACAAACAGGCATATCACAGGGAAACATGGTTGTCAGATGACCAGCTGAAGGCCCTGCCATATAATGAATACTGGAATGATACAAAAAAAGAGAAGAAGAAATTCTGGGACATAAGCGATGGCAATTTTAAAAAGCTTGAGGAAGGACTTGAAAAAAGCGGGCTGCTCAACCAGCTCCAGGATGCCTGCAAGCAGCTTGCATCCATGAACCGCGCGCTTGAAGGCAAGGGGGCAAGCCTTGGCTGCGGCACCTGCTGGCTGGAAGCGGAATTAATTAAAACAGATAACAGCATAACACATATTGACTGTATCGAATTTTCCAGACACCGTATTTTTCACCTCGCACCAAAGGTTTTAGCGCATTATAATGTTCCACCAGAGCGGATAAAATTGTGTCTTGGCAGCTTTTATGAACTGAAAATAGAATCAAACACACTTGATTTTGTTATTTTATGCCAGGCTTTTTACATGGCAGACTATCCTGACAGGCTGCTGGAATAAATAAAACGTGTTTTAAAAAGAGACGGCATTATAATAATGCTTGCAGAACATTATCACCCGGTAATATCTGCTTTTGTGCCTGCTGCCAGGCATGCGGTAAAATGGGTTTTAAACTACAGGAACTTAAGAAAGAACAAAGCATTGCTCGTACCTTTTTCAGAGCTGCTTCCTTACAGCCCGGTTAAAGGCAACCATCACTATGGACTGGGGCAGTACCGCAAATTTTTTCACTGTAATGGTTTTGAGTTTAAAAGAACTGTTGATAAAAAAAGGGGAGTGCAAAACTTCATACTTTATTGTCCCGATCAATAAAAATTCTGGCAATCAACTTTAAAATGTATAGAAAGTAAAGTTTATGAATATTCCGTTTATGAGAGTAGACAGGCAGTTTGCCGGTTTAAAAACAGAGACGATGGAGGTTATTGAATCTGTTTTAAGACATGGAAAAGTTCTTCAGGGACCTGAGATCAGTAAGCTTGAAGAACAGCTGTCAGATATTTTCGGGTTGTCCCACGCCACAACAGTAGGCTCAGGAACTGACGCCCTGATATTATCCCTTAAAGCCCTTGATTTGAAATCCGGGGGAAAGGTTGCAGTAACATCTTTTTCCTTTGTGGCCTCTGCCTCATGCATAGTTCATGCTGGTGGCGTTCCTGTTTTTGTAGATATTGACAACACATTTCTTGCAAACAGGGACACCCTGCTATCATTGATAAAACAGAATTAAATTGCTGGAATTATTGCTGTTCACCTTTACGGCCAGATGATGGATCTTGAAGAAATTTACTCTGAGGCACAAAAAAGGGGGATATTTGTTATTGAAGATATTGCTCAGTGCATAGGCGCCCGAAAAAACGGAGCAATGCCAGGGAAGCTGAGTGATGCAGCATGCATAAGTTTTGATCCAACCAAGCCCATTGGGGCTTATGGAAGCGGGGGAGCTGTGTTAACAGACAACACGCACCTGAAGGAGCGTATTGTCCGGCTGCGCAATCATGGCAATATCGGCAATCGTGTGTTTGCAGAAATCGGCTTTAACAGTCAGATGGCCAGTATTCAGGCAGCAATCATTTCGGTTAAATTAAATCACCTTGAAGCATGGCAAAAAAGGAGAATTAAAATAGCCGGTATTTATTCAAAACAGCTGGGTAATATTGAACAGATCAAGCTCCCTGAAACCCTTCCCGGCAATGAGCACATATTTCATAAATATGTTATAAGAGTAAAAAAACAAAGGAATGAGCTTGCCGCACATTTAAAAAACAGCGGTATTGCAACGTCCATACACTATGCGATTCCCCTGCACAGGCAACAGTGTTTTAGCGTCTACAAGACAGCGCAAACAGATCTTCCTGTTGTGGATCAGGCAGCACACGAAGTTCTGTCCCTGCCCATATATCCTGAGCTGACAGAAAATGAAGTTGATTATATTATCGATGGTGTGAAATCATTTTTCTGTTAAATCTCCTGACTGATCGAAAAAAAGAATATGAACATTGGAATATTTATGCATGAATATCTACCGAAAGTGGGGGGGGCACAGATTTGCGCCCATTGCCTTGCACACAGCCTGTCTAAAATGGGGCACACGGTGACTGTTTATGCTGATGAAAGGCTGGTGAAAGACTGTGAGTCACGCAACTGGCATTTTCCATATAATTTGACAGGAATAAACAAATGGCCCTTCCGCATAATACGCCTGCTCCCCCTGTTCAGGTCATGGATCTTAAAAACTGTTATGTCTTCAAAGGTTTTTAAAGACAGGCTGGATGTGATACAGATAGTATTTGCTTTGCCATGGCTGTCTGCTGTTAAAGAAGTAAAAAAAAAAACAAAAGTCCCTGTAGTTATAAGGTGTGCAGGTGATGACATTCAGATTGATGATTCCATCGGGTACGGTGTGCGAAGGGATCTGAAAACTGAGGAGCTTCTTTCAAGGGGATTTTCTGCAATAGATAAAGGAATTGCCATCAGTGCCACGGTAACTACAGAGTATATTAAAGCAGGCATTCCTCAGAACAGGATTATTGAAATACCTCCGGGGGTTGATTTTGAAGCTTTCCGGAATTGCCAGATCAACAAAGATAAAATAAGACAACAATGGGGAATTCCTTTAGATAAAAAGGTTATTATTTCCGTGGGGCGAAACCATCCCAAAAAGGGTTTTGAGGATCTGCTGAGTTGTCTGCCCCGCCTTAACCAGGCAGGGAACAGGTTCGTTGCTGTAATTGTCGGGAAGGGAACCGACGAGCTTTTACCTCATGCAGAAAAGATAGGTGTGCAGGACAATTTTATACCCATAAAACAGATTATAAGTATGTCTGAAGATGTGGGAACTTTTCCTTCCCGCGAACTGATTGAGCTTTATAAAGCCTCTGATTATTTTGTTCTGCCGTCATATATTGAAACATATGCCAATGTTGCGCTGGAAGCCATGGCAGCTGGCATTCCCGTTATTGTTACAGATGCTCCCGGGTGTATTGATACTGTCGTTGATGAAAAAGATGGTTTAATTGTTCCTGTAAATGCTTCTGATAAAATTGCAGACAAAATATTGCTTTTAGAAGAAAACCAGGCACTGAAGGCCACCATAGTCAGAAACGGCCTGAAAAAGGCTGAAAACCAGGACTGGGATAATATTGCAGAAAAATACCTTCAGGCTTATAAAGAATGCTGTAAAAACCAATCAAGTTAAATCATGTTTTTTTTAGAATAGCTCAAATCAGGTTAAACATAGAAATCACAGGATATTCACTGATGAAAACAGTTAATGGCAATCGTCAAATGCTCCGCAAAAAAATACAGGAGCAAATTGACAGAATGCAGATTTATCAATCAATCGACCTGCCTGACTTTAAGCTGCATGGTCAGCGTGGGGAGCTGGAAGCACGAAAGGAAATAATTTTTTAAAACAGCGATTTTTCAGGGAAAAAAGTGCTGGACCTGGGCTGCAGCAATGGATATTTTTGCTACGAACTGGCCAGGAAAGGCGCCCTGGTCACAGGTGTTGATAAAAACAGTGAAGTAATATCCCTCAATAACAGTATAGCTGAATATTATGCCTGGGATATCTGCTTCAGGGAAGCTTTTTTTGATTTAAACTTCTTTGAGAGTCTGGATAATTATGATGTAATCATTTTTTTCTCTGTGCTTCAGCATATATTTAACCATACCTCAAAACATCCTCTTGAGCATTGCCGGAAAATTATAAATATTCTCAGCAGAAAGTGTAATCTTCTTTTTTTTGAAACCGGCCAATCCGGTGAACCATTCCGGTGGAGCCGGAAACTGGGAGTAATGGGTACTGAACCGGCTGCATGGATTCTGGAAAATTTTTTTGAGGACAGTTCGTTTACTGACATTCAGGTTCTTGAGCCCCCGGCATTTACTCAGGGCCCAAAGGGCAGGCTTACAAAATGGATATCTGAAAAATACAGGGCCTATACTTTAAGCCCCAGATTAACCACCCGAAAATTATTAGTATATCTTTTGCACAGAGCCATTGTAAAAAACTCCAGAAACACCCGGTATATATTTGTCGCAAGGCGATAACCATGCTGCAAGGTTTATCTGAAACAGCTGATCCAGTTGATAGTGCCCTTGGGCAGTATCTTGGCCAGACAGATTTTAAAATACGTGTTATTTCAAAAGACACTGTTCGGGAAAACCATAATCACCGATCCGGCAATAAAAGGTCTGTTTATAAATTCAGTCTTGAAAAAAACGGTACAGAATATCTTGTTTATGCAAAAAAAAGCGAGGACGTATTAACCGTTTCAAAAGAGTTCAGGGTTACAGATCTTCTTAGCAGCAATTCAGAAAACAGCACTACAATAGTCCCTTCCCCTTTACTTCTCTCAAATGGAATCCTGATAACAGAAGGTTTCAGAGGAACCCCTCTTCTGGAATTGCTGAAAGAACTGACTGTTGGGATGAGGGGGCAGCTAAATCAACAGACTGAAATTTTAAATCTTCTGTTTAAAAACATCGGTGGCTGGCTGGCAACATTCCATAACAATTCAAACCTTGCAAAGGTTTTCCCTGAGAACCCTGAAGACAGACAGCTTGGATCATATGCCCGGGAGTGCTTTAATGAATATATGAAAATATATGGCGGGCAGTACATCGGTAATAATTTCCGAAAAAAAATAGAGCATTTTTTAAAAGATATTATTACCAGCAGAAATCTTGTGAGCGACAGAGGCCCTGTACATGGCGATTTTTGCTATCAGAATATTTTATTATCCCTGAAGGAAAAACGTTCCTGTATTGTTGATTTTGAGGATGCCTGCATGGGGTACCAGCTTTTTGACGTTGTGCGTTGCTGTTCAAAGCTGCGGCTTTTATCTGCACGATTATTTAATACAACGATAAGCCAGATAATTTTTGATCTGGAAAAAAAATTTTTGGAGGGTTACTCTGCAAAAAAATCCTTTGACAACTTGAGCTTTGAAATTCTGATGTTAATCGATCTGTTAAGAATCAGGACCCCCCTTCAAATTGATCCAGGTGCCGGATGGAAAAAAAAGGCATACGGTATTCTGAAAAGGCTTGGATACAGGCAATTATTAAGGGAACAATTGAAAAAGCTCCAAAAGGCTTGACAGTGAATCTTATCGTAGTTTTGCTGCGGGAGGGCAGCATTAAATCCAGAATGTATCAACCTTGTATTTTTATCAATTTATATTCCTCCCAAACTTTAAAACGCACATGAATACAGATTTTCAGAAAAACTCCCCATCCCTATAATATTCTTGACAATAATGATATCTTAATCCACTATTTAATAGATCTGTTCTGAATAAAAAGTCGTGTTCAGAACAAACATTTGAATTTTTATTTTTGCACTAATTGCAACACAGCCTCTATGCTGGATTGTATTAAATAGATGCGCATATTTTTTTGCTTAATAAATTATCTAATATGAAAACACTTGGGGGTTACCATGACAAAACTTCTTGAGAAAGCATTTAAAGAGGCGTCAATGTTGCCAAAACTGGAGCAAAATGCTCTAGCCCAATGGTTGATTGATTAAATCATATCCGAGAAAAAATGGGAGAAAACATTTGCTGAGTCGGAAAACATATTAGATCTACTGGCAGACGAGGCACTTGCGGAACATACAAAAGGCAAGACAAAGCCTTTAGATATTGAGCAACCGTGATATCACAAACAACTGAGAGTTTTCGTAATTTATTGGCAGATATGCCGAAGAAAACCCAAAGACAGGCGAGAGAGGCCTATGCCCAATTCAAAAAAGACCCTTATCATCCGGGGTTACGCTTCAAGCGAATACATTCAAAACGTCCAATTTATGCAGTTCGCATTTCAAAAAATTATCGTGCTGTGGGCATACTGCAGGACAGGGAAATAATCTGGTTCTGGATTGGTTCACATTCAGATTACGATGAAATATTGAAACAGCTTAGGCATGCCTGATCATCAAAAAAATTTATAAATTTCTCATTCACCCATTCTTTTGTACTCCAGAAAATCAACGCGTGGGTATCAAAAAGATATTTTTTTTCAAAGATATTCCTCCCAAACATCATCAAGGGGCTCAATGATTTTTTCAGGGTCAGCAAGCAGTGTTGGCTGGACTTTCATTTTATCACGCCAGTCAATCTTATGGAAGGGAACCAACTGGGCTACGTCACGTTTGTTGCGGCGCACGATAATTGTCTCGCCTTTTGCAATTTTATCAAGATATTCAAACAGGTTTTTCCTCAGTTTGGTAGCAGAAACGATGATCATATCTCCTCCTTTCAGAGCATGTACATGTTATCATATATACATGTACATATGATAAATATTTTAAATTACAGTTGTCCAAAAACGAGCTTGCCGCGCTTTGCTCGCAATGACAATACAAAGCAAAATCAAGCGGTTACTGTCATTGCGATGAGCGCAGGCGACGAAGCAATCTCAACATTAAAACAGATGAAAAAACAATACATATAATACTGTATTTTGGACACTAATGATTTTAAATATAAAATCAAGTTTTTTGTCGCTAAAAACAAAAAAGAAATATGCCCATCCAGAACAGATGTCTTATTATTGTAGAAGGTTCAGGCATAAACCTGCCCGAAATTGACTGGGAATCCCTGCTGCCTGATGTAAAAGGCTTTCAGGAGGCAACGCTGTTGTGGATGACGGATGAGCCATACGATTCTCTGCTGAGTCTTTTTTCTGAAAAAAAAATCCTGACAACCGTTGTTGAAGCTGCCCCCCTGCTCCAGCAAGAGATGTGCACTTTTCACCATGAGGTTGAAAAATGGCTGAAGAATCTGGCTGAATATTTCAAAGATATTCCTGACTTGTGGCTTTCCCGAATTACTGAACCAAATTTCTCGGATGCACCATGGTTTGACCTTGTCAGGTTCAATGTGATAGAATCAGAGCTTCGCATGGGCAGTTATACAGGATGCCTGGCAGTTAGCAGCTCTGTTATTCACAGGTTAGTTTCAAAATTATGCCAATTGCTGAAAATTGAGTTTTATGCCCACGAGATAAGCGCACCCCGGTCTGTTTCAAACAGGCTTATTTTTTTACTTCGCTGCTGGTTCAGGAATTTTCGTTCGGATTTTATTGCCTGGCTTATTACAAAAAATTTTTCAAAGGAGCAGAAAGCTGATCTGCTGGTATATGCCCGCTTTCCCGGCAACTGGTCAAAAGCAGCACAGACTAATCATTACAGGTTCACAGGGCTTTTTTCAGATGCACTGGAAACCTCCCAAAAAAAAGGCGCTTATCTTGTCTCTGTTTCCCGAAGAAATTCTTCATCACTTAAAAACATAAAAACAGTGCTTTCTGACTGGAAGGCTTTAAGAAGTTTTCCTTCTGATATGCCTGCTGTGCCTGCTGAAGGCTTTGGAAGTTTTATGAACCTGTTAGCAAGTTATTGCTGCCTGAGAAATACCCTGAAATGGCTGGGGTGGTGGAAAGCATTTTTTAAATCCGAAAAAATGACGTGGAGAAATGTTGATATTAAATTTCTTTTTATCAATCAAATATTCTCTACCCTTTTTTTGGACTGGCCTTCCACCCTGTACCTGGAAAAATGCACGACAAATGCTTTAAAGCTTTACCATGTAAAAAGTTTAATAGTACCTGTTTTTGAACTTGTTGAGGGCCGTGCTGTTGTAAGAGCAGGGAAAAAAGAACAGGTGAAAACCATCGGCCTGCAGCACGGGTCAGCCGGTCTTGCGCACAGGTGGAGGATAATGACACCTGCCGCAATAATGGCTGGGAAAAACTCGGGCAGCACCCCTGATATAACTGCCGTGGAGGGATCTTTGTCCGCAGGATGGTTCTCTGAAAGCGGTTATTCTGAGGGCCATATAAAAGTATGCGGTGCACCGCGTTTAACAAAAAAAATAACATCTCCCTGCTTGAATAATCCGGGGCACAATATCCTGATTTTAGGTGATATGCACCGCCCCTATACGCTTTTCAGGTGGGCACTTAAGGGATTGGCAGACATGGGGTATTCGCTGATTCTCCGCCCGCATCCATCAACCTATGAGCGTACCGTTGCGTGGCTTGAAGCCGTGCCTGAAAAAATTAAAACCCATGCCTGCATAAGTGCCAGGGGCGTTACACTGGAGAATGAACTCCGAATCAAATCTCCGGCATGCATACTTGCAGGCTGCACCGGTGCAGCGGTTGACCTGTCAATGTCGGGATGGCCTTTAATAATAATTCTTTCCAACTGGCTGCCGGATTACAGCCCTCTTACTGCCATTGACAACCAGAAAATTCTGTCAAGCGGATCGCCCTCTGAAGTAAAAGCCTGGATAGAACGCCTTCACAGTGATTTGACTTTTCGTCAGGAATACAGCAGAACATGCAAACAGGCCGGTGAACAGCTTATTGATTCAACAGGGGAAAAGGCTGTCAGCAAACTGGCGGAAATCATATAAAAAATATCTGCCCATGAAATCATTTTACAGTCTTTTTATGTTTTATTACAGGCTTGCAGGCGCCAAGCTAATATATGTTTTTGTAATTACGACTGTTGCTGTTGGCTTTGAAGGTTTTGGGTTAGGCCTTTTCCTGCCAATCTTTGAAGGAGAAAACAGCAAAAGCAAAATATCACTTCTTTTAAGAGAAGCATTTAATTCTATGGGAATTGAATACCGCCTCCATTATATCCTGCTTTTTTTTGTATTTTTTTATTCTGCCCGGTCAGTTTCCCTTATTGCACAGTCTGCGCTTGTAAGCAAAATAATGGCTGACCTCCTGGTAACTCTGCGATGGAATATTGCAAAAAAAATATTTGAACTGGACTATCAGTTTTTTCAGAAAAAAACATCCGGGTATTTAAACAATGCAATAATTGTTGAGTTCCAGAATGTTGTTTTTTCTTTCAAGATATTTGCAAGTGTAATGGTCTCTACTCTTTTTGCCGCCCTGTACCTTACTGTTCCACTGGTTTTAAATCCCACCCTTATTTTAATCTTAACAGCAACAGGTATCCCGGCATTTTTTGCAATAAAAAAAATTAACCAAATTACAAAAAAATACTCAATCAGAACATCTCATCATTCAGCAGGATTGCAGAAAATTCTTATTCAGTCTTTGCGAAACTACAAATACCTGAAAGCCACCTCAGAATATCCGAACATACTGAAGCATATATTCAGCCAGAGCAAAATTTTAGGGAAACTGCAGTTCAGGCAGGGGTTTCTGGGAGCCATAAGCCAGGACGGATTTCAGCCTTTTATGATACTGATAATTGCCTGTATCATTTTCTATTATGTTGAGTTTAAAGGTGAAGACATCCTGAAATATCTCTTTTTGCTTTATCTGCTTTACAGCGCTATGGTGAGAATATTAATCATACAGACCAGGTTCAGAAAGCTTCTTAACTCATGGGGAAGCATCAAAGTTCTAAACAACCTTGAATCAGATCTGGAAAAATTTAAAGAAAAAAAAGAGACAAAAAACAAATCTCAGAAAATATCCTTTGAAAAGCCCATTCTGTTTAAAAATGTCAGCTTTAATTTTGACAACGGGAAAAAAGTTTTAAGTAATGTAAGCATAAAAATTCCTGCAAATAAAACAGTTGCTGTTGTAGGTGAATCCGGTTCAGGAAAGACTACTCTTATAAATATGCTGGTAGGACTGCTCCGACCCACAGAGGGTTCAATATATATAGGAGACAGGGCATACAGCGAGCTTGACATTGACTCATTAAGAAAAAAAATAGGCTACATTACCCAGGAAAGCGTAGTATTTCATGACACAATTTACAACAATATTACGCTTTGGAACAATACATGTGGGGACAATGATGAAAAGGTGAAGTCAGCTGCTTCAAAAGCAGATATAGATACGTTTATTCATGGGTTGGAGAAAGGCTATGATACCATGCTCGGAGAAAGCGGCATAAACATCTCCGGCGGACAGCGCCAGAGGTTGTGTATTGCCAGGGAAATTTACAAGGATGCAAAAATTTTAATATTTGATGAGGCTACCAGTTCACTTGACACAAAAACAGAAAAGGAGATTCAGAAAAATATTGATGAATTCAGAGGAAAAAAAACAATTATACTGATTGCCCACCGTCTTTCCACGGTGAGAAATGCTGATATAATTTTCTGTCTGAAAAATGGGAGAATTATTGAACAAGGCACATATGAAGAGCTGTACAATGCAAACAAAGAATTTAAAAGAATGGTTGATCAGCAGAACCAATGATGAAAAAAGTAACTATTCTGTCTCACAGGTCACGAATTGCTGACTTCACGCTGTACCCTGTAAGGAAAAACAAAAAAGCCCTGAGAGAAAGTGGTTATGACATAAACATCTGTTACAAACCTGATGAGCAGACAATTACTTCAGATATTTTATGCCTCAGCTCTGTAATTATCAGAAAATGGTGGAAAGAGCCTGACAGGGTTTTTGAATTTATTGATTACCTGAAAAAATTCTGTAATAAGTTCATCTATTTTGATGAGTTTGACAGCACATCTGTTACTCATTTTCAACTGCTCCCGCATGTGGACCTGTATTTAAAAAAGCAGTTGTTTAAAGATAAAACACTTTACACAAAATCTTTTTACGGTGACAGAATTTTTACGGATTTCTATCACCGTGAATTCGGAATATGCGATGAGCCCAGCACTCTTCAGTCACAACCCCTTGACCTGGCTCTTTCCCACAAGGTTAATCTGCTGTGGCACCTTGGCCTTGGTGATATGGCAGGTGATATTCTGCCACCACGTCTAAGGAAGATAAAACGCTATCTTCCGCCTTCATATAATGTCAAATTTGTTTCCCCGGACCAGCCAAGGCCCATTGATTTCATGTTCAGGGGAACAAAAAAATACAGCCGCAACACCCTCTCCTTTCACAGACAGCGCATGAGTGAGATACTCAGCACCATTACTTGCCGGAAAGCAGCTCTGCTGTCCCGTGTCTCCATTTCAGAATACAAGCGGGAGATGAGCCGCACAAAGCTTGTAATAAGCCCGTTTGGTGCAGGAGAGATAGGGGTTCGTGATTTTGAAGCATGGATTTACGGGGCTGCACTGATGAAGCCCGACATGTCACACATGGAAACATGGCCTGATGTTTTCATACCCGGCAAAACCTACTTCCCGATCAAGTGGGGTTTTGACAACCTGGAATCCGGCATAAACGAATTGATAGATGACAAGAAAACCAGAACAGCACTTGCGTCAAACGGACAGGAAACCTATCGCAGAACAATATCACAGAAAGGCATGGATGCTTTTTGCAGCTGGTTTGTTCAACAGATTGAAAAATAAAAATTCTATTTAATTATGGATACTCTGTTTATTTTCCCTCCTTATGAAAGGCTGATGGGAATCAAGGTAAAAACCTTCCCTGTTGGGCTTGGCAGCATAGCCACTCTGCTTCATGAAAACAACTGTGATGTTGGCATTTACAATGCCGAAGTTGGTATGGAATCGAGCAGATATAAATATCTTCCTGAACAGAGGGCAAATGCTTTTACAAATTTTAAAAAAAATCTTCACGATGACAGCAATGAGGTCTGGCAGGAAATAAAATCTGTTATTGAACAGCACAGACCAAAAATAGTGGGGATAACCTCCTATGTTTCCACCAGTGCATGTGTAATGAAAATAGCACAGATTGCTAAAGAAACATGCAGCTGCCATGTGGTTGTTGGAGGACCATATCCAACACTGCTGCCTCAGGAAAGCTGCCGGCACGAACATATAGACTTTGCTGTATGCGGTGAGGGTGAATATACAATGCTTGAGCTTTCCGATTTTCTTTTGAAGAACAGGGGTGATCTGAATAAAATCGCCGGTCTGACTTTCAAGTCAGGAAGCGAGTACATTACAACACCCGGGCGGGATCGTATAGCAGACCTTGATGCTCTGCCTTTTATTAATCATGATCTTTTGATAAACAAAAGCTCTACCGGCTCTGAATGGACAACAATTGTTGCAAGCAGGGGCTGTCCCCACCAATGTGCATTTTGTGCCAGTGTTCCAATATGGGGCAGAAAGGTTGTGTTCAGATCAGCCACATCCCTTGTTGATGAAATAGAGAAAAATTATATTAAGTACGGAGGCAGGAGCTTCCGTTTTCTTGATGACACCTTTATAAGCAATGTTGTCAAAACAACAGAATTCTGTAATATGTTTATTGAACGGGGCCTGCATAAAAAACTGTCCTGGGGCTGTCTGTCCCGTGTTAATTCTATCAGCAAAAAACTTTTAAACACCCTTGAGCGGGCAAACTGCAGATCCATAGCCCTGGGGGTTGAGTCAGGAAGTGACCGTATCCTGAAAACATTAAAAAAAGATATTACAAAAGAGCTTGTGCGTGAGAAGGTTAAACTGGTAAAAAAATCAAGATTAAGGCTGCATCTTTATTTTATGATCGGATCTCCTTTTGAAAAGGAGCAGGATATTACTGCAACATATAACTTCATTAAGGAGCTGAAACCTGATTCAGTAAATCTTTGCACCTTTACCCCTTACTATGGCACTGAGCTGTACAAGGTATGTGTTGACAAAGGCATGCTCCCTTCTGTACATGATGTGTCTCTTTATGAAGACACGGGACATCATAATAAATCCAACTATTTCTGCCGGGATGTCCCGCAGAAACGCTACGAAGAGCTTGTAGAAATGATGATGGGCCTTGCTGATTCAACCTGTGAAAGGATAACTGTGAAAAAGATTGCTGCAAGGTCAGGCTACTATTTAAAACACCCTGTAGCAGGGGTGAAAAAGATTGCTGAAAAACTCGGGAACTAATGCTGCCAATTTATACAGATTTACTTCTTTTAAACCCTCTGTATCTGAGCAAAAGAGAATTTCGCAAACTGTTCCTGCAGCACCTGTCATGCTTTCAGGGGAAAATACTTGACATCGGATGCGGGGGGAAACCATTCAGGCGGTTCCTTGCTGACAAACAGTACATTGGTGTTGAAGTAACACCTGACAGGCAGCCTGATGTTTGCGCTCCTGCTGAGCACCTGCCTTTTTGTGATAAAAGCTTTGAAACTGTATTATGTACTGAAGTTCTTGAGCATGTTCCTGAGCCATCACATGTTCTGACAGAATGCTTTCGTGTGATGAAATCCGGTGCTGTTTTGTATATTACGGTTCCCATGACCTGGTACCTTCATTATGAACCCAATGATTTTTATCGTTTCACCAGGTATGGTATTCAATACCTCTGTAAAAAAGCGGGGTTTGACGTGGTGTCAATTGAAAGGTCTGGCGGCTTCACCATGTTTTTATGCCTTCGCTTAAGTGAATTTTTTCATAAAATACTTTATAAGTACATTTTCTGCCCGCTGAAAATTATTGGCACACGCAACCTTGCCATCAGAAAAAAACTGGCCACACTTATGCTAATCCCATATCAACTAACAGCACTCCTGACTGTCTGTCTTTTTGATCGTTTCAGTCCACTGGATGCCAGGGGGTGGGTAGTACTTGCTGTTAAAAATAGTGGTCAGGACAAAGTGGAACAACCAGCAAAGCAGCGTTGTTACAAAACGAAACCTCACAAAACGGGACTCCGGCATGGCCACAATATAGATAATATCCAGGAACTTCTGGCCCAGATTGAAGGCGAGGATTCCAGTTGATTCTCATTGATGCCAATATTCATTTGCAGCTGTAAATAATTGTTGTTTTTGCTATGAGCGCCTGCAACTCGCCTTTTAATTTATAGTGATGTCCAAACAGGCTCCGTGGCTTATACATCTTTTCAACCTCATACAATGAGATGATTTCTGGTGGCAATGATGGTGGCTGGGCTGAGGTTATAATGAATTTTGGCAGATCAGAATCAACAGTGTCTAACTGCCTGTAATCCACCAGTTTATAATTGTGATAATTAAAGGGAACACAGTCCCAGAGGGAGGGGGGGTAAAACACCCCGATTACAGTGCCGGGAATAACATTTTGATTGATCCATCTGCCGGCTGCATCGCTGTTTTCAGAAGTAAAGTTAAGATAATAATATACAGACCGCCCTAGGGGAAAAACAACCAGCAGCAGAAGGACCACACCTGCAAACACAGCTCTTAAGCTTTTTTTCATGTTTTTAAATATCTCGCATAGCATAAAAGCTGTCAGGACAGACAAAAGAGCTGCTGTTGAGTAAACATAGGGCATATGATAGTTTGTCAGAAAATAGACTGCAATGCCGGGAACAATACAGGACATAAACACGGCAAAAACTTTATTCTTCCTGGCTTTAAAAACGCCATATCCTGCTGTTACAGGAAACAAAAACATAAGGAACCATGAAAGCTGAGAACTTGCCCATGATTTGAAATTAATAACAAGCTGGTTGCCTGAACCACGGGTTAAATCCGCTATCATTCCTTTATAGTTAATCAGGTAAAAAGGATTAATCAGAAAAAATACTGCAATAGAAACACCTGAGTACAGTAGGATGGATTTAAGCAGACCATTTTTGTCCATGCGTTTGTTTCTGTAATTGACGTACAGGGACATTCCAAAAGGACAGACTATGTACAGGGAAGTTGCCTGGGTCCCGATTGTCAGGCCAGAAAAGACAGCTGCCAGCAGACAGTTTTTTTTCTGGTTACCTGCCATTGAGTTAAGACAAAAATAGAAGGAAAGTATAAAAAAGGGCAGAACAAAAATATGGGGTTCTGCTGTGTGGGTTGCCTGGTGGGTCATGGGCATAACAAACAATATAAACCATGACAAAAAAGCAACCGGATACCCGAAAAACTTCCTGGCAAGGCAGAAGACAAGAAAAATGCCTGTGGCTGCAAACACCACTACTGCAAATCGCATAACAAAGTATGCCTTCCCAACCTCTTCAGGGTGTTTTTTGTAATAGTCAAAATCGCGGACAATCTTTAAGAACTTAACCCATGAAGCAAGCTGAAGAAATGCAGCTTCAGTATACATAAAGCCACCTCCATACATGTAATACCCGGGGTCAAATTTAAGCTTGTAAGGGTTCAGTTTTCTCAGACCATCCAGAACATAGTGCTCATCACCTGCATAGGGAAAAGAAACTGCCAGATTTGACCTGCCGTAAATAATCTGATCATACGGGGTCAGTGTTCCGGTACTTTCTTTTAGCTGGTACTCTTTTTTTCTGTTCTCAAAATTGTTCTCCGTTCCAAAGACCTGCTTAAAGCGGTCCTGGGTGGGCAGTCCCCAGTCAAGGCTAATTAGAAAGACTGTAAAAGTGATGGGAATGATAAGATACGAAACATATTTTTGCATAATATTTCAGATTCCTTAAACCCAGATTTTGTGGTAGAGGTCGTAGCAAATTCCGGGTTAAAGCGCAAGGATAAATACTTTACACGTATAAAATGAATAAGTATAAAATATAGTCACATGCGGGTCAATGGAAAAGCGGGCGCATATCCTGTTTTTCATTGACATTAAATTGATTTCGCTGTAATTACCACAGAATTTAGATAAAAACAAACAGGCGGGTTCTGATTTTTCACATGAAAATAATATACTTTGGAAATGGAACACGAGGCATACGATGTCTTGAAGAATTATTAAATATGGATTGCAAAATTCAGGCTGTCATTGGCCACCACGATAATTGTGATCTTATTTTATTTGCCGGGAACATGGCACTCCCTGTCCTCTGTCCTGAAAAAGTTAACGATCCTCTGTTCCTTGATCAGCTCAGCAAATACCAGCCGGACCTGTTTGTTTTAGCCGGGTACAATAAAATTCTTAAAAAAGAGATCATCTCCATCCCTCGGTTTGGCTCTATTAACCTGCATGGAGGAAAGCTCCCTGACTACCGAGGGGTTGCACCCATTAACTGGCAGATTATAAGGGGTGAAAAGGAGGGGGGCTGCTGCATTATATCCCTTGATGAAGGTATTGATACCGGTGACATACTTATTCAAGAGTTTTATGAAATAGGAATTAACGACACTGCCCAGACAATTGTTAACAAACAGCTCGATCTTTTCCCCTCTATGTTAAGAAAGGTTGTGCAAAAAATAGAAACAGGACAAATCAAAGGCATCAAACAGAACCCCCTTGAAGGGGCATATTTCACCAGGCGTTATCCTGGGGACGGACTGATAAGCTGGAAAACAATGTCAGCCGGGCAGTCACACAACATGATACGTGCACTTACTGGCCCCTACCCCCCTGCTTTCTGCTATTACAATGGTAAAAAATATTATATCCTTGGCTCAAAACTGCTTGAGGAAAAAATAATGGGCGTTCCAGGACGGATTGCCCTGCGCCGGAAAGAGGGAACAGTAGTCATTGCAAAGGATCACGGGATACTGCTTACACATATCTCAACAGAAACCGGAAATTGTCCCCTCAGCACCTTTAAACTGGGCGACAACCTGAATAGCAACCCGAATATTTTATTCTGAGAATTGAATGTTAATATCAATAATCATACCAGCACACAATGAAGATGAGTCATTACCTCAGCTTATGGAAGAACTTGACTGCGTTATAAAACAGCAGTCAAAAAGTATTGAGGTGATTTTTGTAAACGATGTATCCACGGACAGGACTGCCGAAATACTTGAAAATTTCAGAAAAAAACATTCCTATGTTCGGGTCATTCACCTGTCAAAAAGAGGGGGGCAAACAGGCTGCTATCAGGCGGCATTTAAGGAAGCAAAAGGAAAATATTTTATCCGCCTTGACGCGGACCTCCAGGATGATCCACGTGACTTGAATAAGTTTTTCCCCCTGATTGAACAGGATGTTGACATAATTATGGGTTTAAGACTTCTTCGGCGACACCGCAGGATATTGAGGTTCGCATCAATTCTGTTTGACAGCCTTGTTGTTCTGATGTTTGATTCTCCACTTCATACAAATACCAGCAGTTTTATTGCATTCAAGGCAAAATACATCAAGGGGCTGAATTTTAAAAAAAATGACCATCGCTATTTAACTGTTATTGCAATGCACCGTGGCGCTACTAAAATAAGTGAAGTTACAGTTGTAAACCGTGACAGAATATATGGTGCTTCCAAGTATAAAAATTATAAAAAACTGATTTTGGGAATACCTGAGGTGATTCGCTTCCTGATAAGAATCAAAACAGGTTTCTATGACTTTCCAAAAACAAACGGGGGACAGCAATGAGTACTGCAATGGTAACAGGAGGGCTGGGCTTTATCGGGTCATTTATCACAAGAAAACTGATCGAGGACAATCTTGTGGATAAAGTTATTCTGCTTGATCACTATGGCAGATATATTTCTTCTACCCGTGAAGGTTTCGTGGACTTCCGGAGCCTCCGAATCAAAGGACTTGAGGAACAAATTGTTATTGAACGGGGAGAGGCTAAATATTTCAGTGTTTTATACAATCTGCTGAACAACTATCAACCAAAGTATATCTATCACCTTGCAGCACTCCCTTTAGCAAAGCTTCAGAACCTTAATACCCAGGAAGCACTTGAAGGAAGCGTTGTTTCAACAAGCAATTTCATGGAAGCTTTGGGTATGATAAAACAAAATACCGGTTATGCACCGGAGCGTTTTGTCTATGCCTCATCAAGTATGGTCTATGGTGATTTTCATGCAAGTCCTGCAAATGAATTGCACCCGACAAGCCCGAAAGAAATCTACGGAACCATGAAGCTTGCAGGCGAGCACATTACCAACGGGCTGGCAAAATACTTTGGGATAAAATACTCTATTGTAAGGCCCTCAGCAGTTTACGGACCCACAGACATGAACCGTCGCGTTTCACAGATCTTTCTGGAAAAAGCCATTCAGCACAAAAAAATCACAATCCATGGCGCTGATGAATCACTGGACTTTACTTATATTAAAGATATTGCAAAAGGCTTTGTGCTGGCATCAACACATGAGGCTGCTATAGGCGAGACCTTTAACATTACTTTTGGCAAAGCCCACACGCTGCTTGACTTTGTTATGGTTCTTAAGGAACACTTTCCCTGGATAGAATATGAAATTACACGCCGGGATGAATTCAGACCAAAGAGAGGGACATTGTCCATAGAAAAGGCCAAAAGGCTTCTCTGCTTTGAGCCTGATTATGATTTAAAAAAAGGTGTTGCTGAGTATGTGGACTTTGCCAGAAAATACTATTCAAACTTGCGCCAGTAAACTATGTGTGGAATTTGTGGTTTTTTTTATAAAAACCAGGACAGGCCCATCTCTGTTAACTGCCTGAATGTAATGGTTGACACAATGGTTCACCGCGGACCTGATGACCGTGGTATCTACCACGGCAGGGGCGGGGCATTAGGCCACAGAAGGCTAACCATAATCGACCCTGCGGGTGGCCGGCAGCCAATGATGCTGCCGTCAAAGCAGGCAGCCCTTGTGACAAACGGAGAAATTTACAATTACCTGGAACTGAAAAAAAACTGTTTGGCAGACCTGACTTTTCAGGGTTCAAGTGATACAGAAGTGCTCCTGAATATTCTCCACAGAAAGGGACTTGCTGCAATTTCACTCCTGAACGGCATGTTTGCTTTTGCCTACTGGGACATACAAAACCACAAGGTTATCCTTTGCCGTGACCCGGCCGGACAAAAACCCCTGTTTTATTACTTCGGAACACAGTCTTTTGTGTTTGCCTCTGAGCTTTCGAGCCTTGCATGTCATCCAGACGTGCCAAAAGAAATTGACAGGGGTTCATTGGCATCCTATCTGCTGTTTGAAGGATACCCGCATCCTTACACCCCACTTAAGGGTGTAAGCAAACTTTCTCCCGGCCAATTTATCGTGCTTGATCTGAAAAAATGGACATTGCAGAAAGAAAGATACTGGAACAGCATTCCCGACCCACATGCCGGCAATTCAAAAAATGACGAGTGGTACCTTAAGGAGTTTGAGAAAAAATTTACGCGGGCAGTAAAACTGAATCTCAGGGCTGATGTTGAAGTAGGGATTTTCCTTTCAGGCGGACTTGACTCCCCCTCCCTTGTAAAAGCTGCTGTAAACATTCTTGGCAGCCAGTCTGTTAAAACATTCACAATCAAACATGAGCTTGACAGTTTTGACGAGGCATCTGACGCCAAAGAAACTGCCCTTTACTTCGGCACCAGACACCATGAAAAACTGCTTTCCAGAGAGGAGTTCTTAACTGACATTGACCCGTTGCTCAGGGGCAATGATGAGCCTATTGCTGACCCTGGATTTCTGGCCATATACCAGGTTGCAAAATTTTCAAGGGAGCATGTAAAGGTGATTCTCAGTGGTAATGGCGGAGATTAGTTCTATGCAGGCTATGTGCCTTTTAAGGCTTTAGCTGCTTACAGCACAGTTCATAAATTACTACCACCCTTTCTGGCAAAATTTCTCAGCTGTTTGACAGGTTTACCAAAGGCTTCCCACCAGTACATGAATCTTCCATTCAGGGCCCAGAGATTTTTGCGCGGAGTATGCGCTCCAGCCCCTGAAGTTCTCATGCAATGGATTGGATCATTCAACCATCTCGAACTTCAAAAGATTTTGAGCAAAGATTATTCAAAAAGCCTGTTTGTCCAGAACAACAAAAGTACTCCTCCACAGATCTACAGCAGCCTGTACCAGGAGCATAACCGGTTGAACCATCCTGACATGGTTTCAGCGCTGCTCCACACCTTTCAGCAATTCTATCTTCCTGTCTGTATCTGCAATCATTCTGACAAAGCCAGCATGAGAGTTTCACAGGAACTAAGAAGCCCTTTTCTGGACACTGACCTGATGCAGTTCGCAAACCAGTTGCCAACTCATATGAAATACCGCAAGGGAAAGACAAAATACCTCTTGAGAAAATATCATGAACAGAACTCACCTGCCGGCATATCTACAAGACCAAAAATTGGCTTTACAATCCCCATTGCATCATGGCTGACCTCTGCTTTAAAAGCATGGGCAAACGATATTTTGGACCCGGCCCAGATAGAAAAGGATGGCTTTTTTAACGCAAGAGAGATACGTAAATTATGGAACGAGCATCAAAAGAGAAAAGCAAATCACGCAAAGCAGCTTTGGACAATAATTGTATTTCAGCACTGGCTGCATACGGTTCGGTCCAATTGGAAAGCTGTGAATGGTTAAGCAGTAGCTGGTTTGAAAATAATTCAACAGTTGAATTCTTGGGTGGTGATAGACAATGAAAAATATTCCATTATGTAAACCGGCAATAGATGAAGAAGAGATAGCGGCTGCTGTTGAGGTATTAAAAAGCGGATGGATTGCTCATGGCCAGAAAAATCATGAGTTCGAAAATCAGTTCAGCAGGTTTCTGGCAGTTAACCACGCTGTTTCGATGAATTCGTGTACTTCAGCTTTGTATCTTGCCATAAAGGCTTTGAACATAAAGGGTGAGATTATCGTACCATCCTTTACCTTTGTGGCAAGCGTCAATGCTATTATTCTTGCCGGGGCAAAACCTGTTTTTGCAGACATTGAAGAAAACACACGAAACATTTCACCTGAACGAATTGTTGAGGCTGTCACAGACAGTACAGAAGCAATAATGGTTGTCCATTATGCAGGGCTTCCTGCTGACATGCCGGCAATAATCCGTATTGCAAAAAAATACCATCTTAGAATTATTGAAGACTCGGCAGAATGCCTCGGGGGAAGCTACAATGGAGTCAAGGCAGGAAGCTATGACACAGGCTGTTTTTCC
The DNA here is from genome assembly GCA_024276465.1 of Deltaproteobacteria bacterium. Classification (GTDB taxonomy): domain Bacteria; phylum Desulfobacterota; class WTBG01; order CAIYCZ01; family CAIRTM01; genus JAJRXD01. Next base: position 12,049 of record JAJRXD010000079.1, on the reverse strand, counting down.
TTTTTCCCAACAAAAAATATTACTACAGGCGAAGGGGGCATTCTGACTACAAATGAAGAACAGATTGCTGCCAGGGTTAGAATCATGTGTGCCCATGGCATTGACTCAACCACATACAGGCGCGAAAAGGAAAAACAGCCCTGGCTCAGGATCGCATCACAATACGGATATAATTTTCGAATGAGTAATCTGCTTGCGGCAATTGGTGTGGAGCAAATGAAAAAAATTGACAAACTTAATGCTCAACGGCAGGAACTTGCAGACAGATATTTGGCAAATTTAAGCCACATCCCATCCGTCCAGCCGCAGTTTGTGCCTGAGGACTTTGTAAATTCGTGGCAGATGTTCACAATTTTGGTTCCACACCATTTTCGTGACGAACTGCTTGTTTACTTGCGATCACGGGGTGTAGGAGCATCAGTTCACTTTGATCCACCTGTACATGAACAAAAATTGTATCAGAACATCAAGCAGGGATCAACGCTGGAGGTGACCCGGAAGGTTTCAAAGTCCATTATTACGCTCCCGATTTTCCCTGGGCTAACCCTGGGTGAAACCGACTATGTTTGTGAGTTGATCGACCAGTTTAAAGGTCTTGGTTGATCCGAACGTAACAGTTGTTTGAAGATTAAAGCATATTTAGCTGCATAAAATATAATAAACCAAAAAAATGAAAAAACACCTCCCTGTAATTTTAAAGCTTTTGTTTGCTGCTGCCATAATTTATTATATGGTTGGAACAGGCAAACTCAACCTGCATGAAATTGCCCATGTTGCCGGGAAAAAAATGATGATAGTTAAGGTTGTTTTAACCATTCTGACATCATATTTTCTCATCAACATCAGATGGTATTATCTGTTGATCTGGCAGGGTATCTCTGTCAGCTTTAATGCCGTCACCAGGATAACCTGCATAGGCTTCTTTTTTAACAGCTTTATGCCCGGATCAATTGGAGGTGATCTGGTTAAAGCTTTTTATGTTGTAAAAGACAATAAAGGGCTCAGAACACGGGCTTTCATGACTATCATCATCGACCGTATTTTAGGCCTTGAGGCTCTAATGCTTGTGGCCTTTGCCGCATTCATTGCAAACTACAAAATAATTTCATCCAATCCCCAGTTAAAGGCCCTTGCACTGGCAATAGGATTTTATATTCTCTGTTCCATGGTTGCTGCTGCTGCTGTGTTTTCCAGAAGGATTAAGCATTTCTTTATTGCAATTGGCGCTGAAAAGCTCCTGGATTTTCTGCCTAAAAAAGAAATACTCAAAAAAATATATGCTGCCCTTCACATTTACTCCGACCAGAAGACAAGACTTGTGAAAGTATTAGCCATTTCAATACTTTCACACATATTAACTATTTTAATGTTCTACACTATCGGCAGGGAAATGGGGGAATCGCTTGTGACATTAACTTCCTATTTTACCGCTGTTCCTGCCGGACTCATTGCCCTGTCACTTCCCATAGCCCCTGCCGGAATAGGGATCGGCCAGGGAGCTTTTTATAATATATTCCTGTGGTTCGGTGCAGGTACAGGCGCAATAGGGGCTACTATTATTACTGTTTATCAACTTATTATTATTTCAGTAAATTCATTATTTGTCTTTGTTTATCTCAGCAACAAAAAAGATCTTAAAAAAGCTCTGCTCAATGCAAAGAACGAGCAGATCTAACTCTGCCCCGCACCTGCTTGTCACCATATCAGGAACATGAAAAAACAGAAAAACAACACTGATAAAATGCCTGCAGATATAGTCCTTGTTACCAACGACCTGGGCTCAGGGGGAACAGAGCGGGTACTCACAACCCTTGCCAATGCCTGGTCCGGAAAAGGCAGAAAAGTTACTGTAATCACACTTTCTGATCTGCAGACTGACTTCTACAGCCTCGAAACCAGTATCAGGCGTATTGCGATCGGGATGGCACAGAGATCAAAAACAAGGCTTTCAGGATTTTTCAACTCCACCAAAAGATTGTTTTTTCTCCGCTGTATTTTTAAAGAAGCAGGTGCGTCTGTGGTCATATCCTTTTTGCCTGTCCCTAATATATTGACGATCCTGGCCACATTTGGCCTGAATGCAAGTACTGTAATATGCGAACGTAATGATCCCTCACTCCAGGTTCTGAAGTTTCCCTGGAACAGCCTCCGGCGCCTTTTTTACCGCTATGCTGATACTGTGACAGCAAACAGCCATGGCGCTGTTAATACCCTGAAAAAATATGTGCCGGAGAAAAAACTTTTTTTTGTGCCAAACCCTCTAACTGTTTCCCCTTCAAATGATGCCATAAAAAAGACAGGGCCTTTGATTCTTACTGTTGGCAGCCTGACTCCTCAGAAAGCCCATGATATTTTGCTTTACGCTTTTGCAAGAATAGTAAAAATAAAACCGGAGTGGCGCCTGGCTATAGTTGGTGACGGTCATCTGAAAAACAAACTCAAGACTATGGCAAGGCAATTAGGCATCGCTGACCATGTTGACTGGCACGGTCAGGTTGGTGACCCTTTCCCCTATTACCGCGCAGCTGACATCTTTGTCCTTCCTTCACGATTTGAAGGAATGCCGAACGTATTACTTGAAGCCATGAGCTGCGGTCTTCCGGTTATAGTAAGTGATGCTTCTCCAGGCCCTCTGGAATATGTTGTGCATGAGACCAGCGGGCTGGTTGTTCCCGCTAACAATGTTGAGGCTCTTTCTGCCGCCATCCAACGATTGATTACAGATAAAGAGCTTCGCTCGCGCCTGGGCAGGAAAGCGATAGCGTGCCTGGCTGATTGTGAAATTTCAAAGGTCCTGAAAAAATGGGAGAATGTGCTTTCATTAGATAATAAGTCCTGAACAGATGTTGTGCTTGGTAGGGTGGATGCTAATGAAAAAAATTATTGCAAATACACCCATAATATGTCTAATGTGTATACAATACACATAAAGGAGGCATCATGAGAACAAATATTGTGATTGACGATAATTTACTGGAAGAGGCTTTTTCTATAAGTCATTACAGGACCAAAAAGAAGCTTATCCATGAAGCATTAAAAGATTTCATTCGCCTTAGAAAACAGAAGGATCTTACTGAGATAGCCGGAACTATCAATTTTTACAAGGGGTTTGATCATAAAAAGCTAAGACGGATTTGAGTATGATTTTCGTTGATACCTCGGTATGGATTAATGTCCTTAAAGATAAGAGCGGAAAAGTAGTTAGGGCATTCAGGAAAAGAACAGGCTCTGACGTCTGTGTCATTAGCAGGTTCACTCAGCTTGAACTTCTTCAAGGAGCCAGAGATGAACTGGAATGGCAAAGGCTTGATGAATACCTTTCAACACAGATTTATCTGGAAGCTACCAGCAATACCTGGAGGGAATCTGCAAGAGTATATTTCGAGATGCGCAGAAAGGGTATAACTATAAACAGTCCAGTTGATTGTTGTATAGCTCAGATAGCCATTGAATACAGTGTCTTGCTTTTACATTGTGACAAGGATTTTGAAAAAATATCAAGAATCAGACCGTTGGTTGCTGAATATTTCTGTTTTTGAATAGTTTACCTATGAATTTACTGATATTAACTCAAAAAATTGATATTAAAGATGATGTGCTTGGCTTCTTTCATGCGTGGATAAAAAAGCTTGCTGAAAAATATTCCTCAATACTGGTCATTTGTCTGCAAAAAGGAGAGTACTACCTGCCGGAAAACGTGAGGGTATTAACCCTTGGCAAAGAAAAGGACAGGTCGCGAATAAAATATATATCCAGGTTTTACAGGTTTATTTTCCGGGAGAGGGGCAGTTATGATGCAGTTTTCATTCACATGAATCCAGTTTATGCTGTTTTGGGCGGGCTTGCCTGGAGGTTGTGGCACAAAAAAATTTTTCTGTGGTTTAACCACCCAATGGGCAGTCCGACTGCACGGATGGCTGTCAGGATGGCTGACGCTGTTTTCTGCACATCCCCTTTTGCGTTTGCCAACCAGTACAAAAAAACCTGTTTAATGCCGGCAGGAATTGACACATCTGTTTTTCAGAAAGACAAAAAAACAGAAAAAACAAAGGGGGCGATCCTGTATATAGGGAGGATTTCTAAAATAAAAAAGATAGAATGTCTGATTGAATCTGCAAAAATTCTTGATGAGAAAAATATGGACTTCACCCTGCGTATTATCGGATCCCCCATGCTTGAAGAGGACATTGAATATGAAAAAAAATTAAAAACTGCTGCCCGTGAACTTATAAAAAAGCAGAAAGTTAAATTTTCTCCAAAAATTGTTAATTCAGATGCACCTGCTTATTTCAACAAAAGCGACATTGTTGTTAACCTGACGCCAACAGGTTCTTTTGACAAAACTGTTCTTGAAGCAATGGCCTGTGAAACCCTGGTTTTAGTGTCCAACAAGTCTTTCAGAGAAATTCTGCCGGAGGAATTTATTTTTACTGAGGACAATCCAAAAGACCTGGCAGATAAACTCTGCGCTGCTTTAAAACTGCCCGGGAATAGAAAAAAGCAACATGAAAAGAAATTCAGGAAATATGCGGTTGAAAACCACAGCCTTGATAAACTTATAGGCAGGATCAATGATTTTGTTTTTTAATCGCCTGCCAGCCTGTTTTCCTGCCTGACAGCTATAATCACCTCCTCATAAACCTTTCTTAACGCCACCTTCCTTCTTAATGCAACCTTCCTGCATTCTTCAAACTCAGGAGCCACCCTTTCTCCATATCCGTCTTTAAAAACTTTTACTTTCAGCATTCCGAACTTTGTTTTTATCTTTTTCTCGCGCCTTTCAAGCACAGTCCTTTCTGCACAATAAGATCGAACCCCGGCTGTTGTTGACTCCAGGAAAATCAGATCTGTAATTTTCTGGCAATTTTCCTCTGAACATATAACCTGAATCAGGGTTCCGGGCCGGTTTTTCTTCATCTGAACAGGTATGAGCGTTACATCCAGGGCACCTTCTGCAAAAAGCTTCTCTGTCAAATAGCCTGTCCATTCCGGATTCATATCATCTATGTTTGCCTCAAGAACAACAACACAATCTTTACCTGCTGCAAGCTTTTTCTCTCCCACGATCAGCCTTAACATGTTCGGAATACTTTTCAACTGCCTTGTGCCTGCTCCATAGCCTGTTTTCAGTATTGACATTGAGGGCATGGATCCGAATTTTTTGACAAAGCTTGTAAGAATCGCAGCCCCTGTAGGTGTGACAAGCTCAAAATTTATACCCGGTGCATAAACAGGAACCCCCTTCAGCAGAAGCAGTGTGGCAGGTGCTGGAACAGGGATTGTGCCGTGCTGGCATTGAACAAAGCCATGTCCAAGTGGCACACGGGATGCGCAAAACAGGTCAACCCCAAGACAGTCAATCCCGATTACAGATCCGACTATGTCAACAATGGAGTCTACGGCTCCCACCTCGTGAAAATGGACATCTGAAACCTTTTTGTTGTGAATTTTCGACTCGGCCTTTGCAATGCGATGGAATATGTCAATGCTTCTGTCCTTGATGTGGCTTTTCAGAGAACTTTTATTAATAATTGTTTCAATGTCTTTATAAGACCTGTGATGATGCCGGGTTTTGCCGGCACCTTTCTTAACACTCACCAGTCTTGCAGAAACTCCCATCCTCACGGCACGGGAAACTTTAATGCTGTAACCAGGGACGCTGAGTTTGCCAAGCGCATCTTTAAGGTACTTTTGAGACATCCCCAGGTCAATAAGAGCCCCGAGAATCATGTCCCCGCTTATGCCGGAAAAACAGTCAAAATACAAGCATTTCATTATAATTTACTCTCTCATATGGCTTGGTGATATAATTTATTTATATATCACAGACAGACAGAAAACTTAATTACATATTTCATATGAACGATTCATCCGGGCTGGCTGATTCTGCAACCTGTTGCCTGTTTTTCACACAACTTTTGCAGTTCTTTTTTTGAGACCTTATTGGAAGCATTTTTTGAGAGGATATCTGTAAAAAATACAGCGCGTGGACATTTAAATCCTGCAAGATGTTTTCTGCAAAATTCCAGAATAGACTCTTCAGTACATTTTATGCCTTTTTTTAACACAACAACTGCTGTTACTCTTTCCCCCCACACCTCATCCGGAATACCGGTAACCGCTGTTTCTTCCACACAGGGATGTTCAAGTATAATCTTTTCAATCTCCCCGGGATATATGTTTTCTCCCCCGCTTATGATTATCTCTTTCTTCCTCCCAGCCATGTAGACAAACCCTTCATCATCCATCCTGCCCATGTCTCCTGTACAAAGCCACCCATCCCTCAGGGTTTCAGCAGTTGCCCCAGGCTCTTTGTAATAGCCTTTCATAACATTCTGGCCCCTGCAATAAATTTCCCCCACATTCCCTGCTGGAACAGTTTTGCCATTTTCGTCTCTGATTGACACTTCCACACCTTTCATGGGTTTCCCAACACTCTCAATCTTCTGATTAAAGTCAGGGGGTTTAAGAATTGTTACACCAGGAGAGGCCTCTGTAAGGCCGTACAGATCAAAAAATTCTGCCTTTGGAAACAGCTGCCTTAACTGCCTTTTTGCTTTTACAGACATTGGGGAAGCCCCTGTTACCACCCGTCTGACAGAACTCCTGTCCCAATCCCCGGACATTGAAACATTAAGCATCATCTGATACATGGTCGGAGCCTGTGTTATGGAAGTAACCCTCTCTTTCTCAATTAAATCAAGGCAGCTCTCAGGGCTGAACCTCCTGCACAGAATAAATGCAGTACAGTTGGAAACATACGTAAAAACACGGCCCAGGGTTGAGGCATGGAAAAGAGGTGTCGGTGCAAGCTCTATATCATCATGTGTCATTCCATAGGCTTCGGAATAATTTCCGGCATTTGATATTAGATTTCCATGTGTCAGCATAACCCCTCTGGGTTTTCCTGTTGTACCGGAAGTATAGATTATGAAGGCTTCATCCTGTTCATTGATGTTTATAGAATGAGATGGAAAAAACGAATCCGAAACAAGGGATTCATACCCGACATAGCCGCTACCAGCATCAAAACTTATGAAGTTTTTAATTTTTGGCAGGTCAAAAGGGACTTTTCCCGCCAGGGCATTTTCAAAAAAAAGCGTACCAATCTCAGCATGTTCCGCAAGCTCTTTAATCTCACCTTGAGTTAACCTGTGGTTTAAAGGCACACAGACTGCGCCAAGTTTCATAAGTGCAAAAATGGCTTCTATATACTCAATAGAGTTAAAGGCTATTATGCCTGCTTTTGATCCTTTGATTATACCGAGAGAATAAAGTGCGGCAGCAAGTTTCTCAACTCTTGATTTAAGCTCATGGTAAATTGCTTTTTTGTTGCCACAAATTACAGCAGTTTTATCCGGATATTTTTCCGCAGCATTATCAGGAAAATTTCCAAGATTCATGATGTTTCAATTCCATGGCGATTTTTATTTTATAATACTTCCGCAAAGCATACAAATTTTGGCTCATTCTTAATAAAGTTGAAATATTAAATAACAAACTCAGAACTAAATGAACAGAAATTATTCGGAACCGGGGACACCATAAAATAATTTTACTGCTTGAAATTTTCTTAAAAGTATGATATATTATCATACTCATACTGGAGGTGATGATATGGCAGCATCGAAAATCGCTATAACAATTGAAAGAAGTCTTTTGAGGCGTTTGGATTACCTTGTAGAGTCTAATATTTTTCCAAACAGAAGCAAAGCAATTCAATCAGCTGTCGAAGAAAAGATATCTCGGCTTGAAAAAAGTCGCCTTGCTCGGGAGTGCGCTAAGCTGGATCCCGATTATGAGCAGGCGATAGCCGAAGAAGGATTCTCAATTGAGTTAGAAGAATGGCCGGAATATTAAGAGGAAATGTTTACTGGGCAGATTTAAATCCAATTATTGGAAGTGAACAGGGCGGTTTACGCCCTGTTCTCATTTTAAGCCATAATGTTTTTAATGAACGTTCCGGAACAGTAATAGTTATCGCCATTACAAGTCAGCCTCAACGTGCAGGATTTCCTTTGACGCTTGAACTAACTGGTTCAAAACTGCCTAAAAAATCCTGGGTAAAAATTAGTCAAATACGCACTCTTTCTGTTAACCGTATAGGCAAGAAAATCACTACAGTATCTGCAGAGCAACTGTCTCTTGTTATTGAAGGATTAAATGAAATCATAGCGGACTAACTTTTCAATCCTTATGACTCCTTTTTCGCTACGCCCATTTTCTATTTCGCACGGGAAGTGTTCCGATCTCAAAATTGATGATGCGTTTGCTGACAGGATATGCAGTTTACTTCAACCGCAAGTACAAGCGCCACGGGGTTCTGTTTCAGAACCGGTATAAATCGATTATATGCCAGGAAGAAATTTAGCTTGTATTGTTACTGGGCGGTTAGAGAGCTGAAGGTGTCGATAACGGAATTGGCAAAAATATTCTCCTTAACAATCCCTGCAGTCAGCTATGCCGTTAAAAGGGGTGAAGAGATCGCCGGGCAAAACAACTATCAGTTGATAGATTGAGTTATTTAGATATTTAAGGGCGTCCCCTCTCTGCTACTGATAAACTGCGCGATATAAGTCCGATGGTTGCCATGTTGTTTGAAAAGAGAAAAACATAGAATCAATGCTGAACGGGAAAATGCATGCAAAAAGTCTTTGTTTGTTACAATAATATTTTTTGCTGTCACCCCGAGCGGTAATTACATTACATTTATTTCTAAAAACTTTTTTTATATCAAAAAGTTGCCGGATATTGCCAGTGTATTAATGGAACCCCTTAAGTTTATCATTTTGACAAAGTCAATTTTGTCAGATACATTAAATTAACAGTAATGTTAATTGAGTATGTTTGATGAAAATTCTAGAATTAAACAAAATAAAGAAATTCTATTTTGGACATGAGGAAATTTCCAGGGGTCTCGGAATCTCGCTCCAGTCTTCTAAAGTTTCTGCCAATAGGTATATTAAACAGGGTTTGTTAATCAGAATTAAAAGAAATATTTATGTCCTAAAAGAAAAATGGAATCGACTCGAAGGAACTGAGCAATTCATTTTGGCAAATATTATCCAGGTGCCCTCATACATATCTTTAATTACCGCACTGGATTATTATGGAATTACAACTCAAATGCAAAGGGATTTCATTGAATCGGTTGTTGTAAAAAGGACCAAAGAGATAGAAATAGAAAATGCAGTCTTTAGTTATACGAAGATAAGTCCAAACTTATATTTTGGGTTTAGAAAAGAAAAAGACTTCTTTATTGCCACTCCGGAAAAAGCTTTTCTTGATGCGCTTTACCTGATGTCACTTGGACGCTACAGCCTCGACATTGATTCTATAGATTTCAGTAAGTTTAATAGAGCTGAGATCAGAGTGATGATGAATAAATACCCTTCAAAAACAATAAAATTATTTAAAGAAAATGGATACTTTCGCAAAACATGAAATATTTGAAATAGAGGTGTTAGAGAAGTTAAAGAACAACAATCTCCTTGCCCCTCTGGTTTTTGGCGGGGGAACAATGCTGAGATTATGTTATGAATTAAAAAGATATTCGGTTGACCTTGACTTTTGGTTCATAAAAAAAATTCCGGTTCAAAACTACTTTAAAAATTTCAGAAAGATTTTAAAGCTGGAGTATGAAGTTACAGATGCCTGGTTAAAACACTATACCATTTTATTTGAGATTCGTTCACACGCTTATCCAAAACGACTTAAAATCGAGATAAGAAAAGAGCTTAAAGACTGTGATTTTATGGAAAGGATCGCTTATTCAAAGTACAGCAACAAACAAGTGATCCTAAGAACACACACATTGGAACAGACCATGAAAAACAAAATTGCAGCGCTGATGGATAGGGGGGAAATAAGGGACTGTTTTGATATGGAATTTCTGTTAAGAAAGGGGATTGACTTCCCAAAACTGAAGCCAGAACAGCTTTCCAAATTAACAGAAAGACTGGATGGATTTAAAGCAAAGGATTTTAAAGTAAAGCTGGGGTCTATCTTAGAAAGCGATATCCGAAAATATTACGTTGCAAGTAGATTCAGTTTTTTACGAGAGAAGATTGCCCTGTAATGCTGTTGTTCCTCGCAAGAATTATATCTCTTTGTCCCTTGTTGATTTTTTACACGCCTGCTGAAATTACCTATCATTAATATTGAGCATTGGATCAACGGATTTATTGTCCGAAGTGCAAATTTGCATAACCAGTTGAAATAACAATACGTTAAAAACAAACGACTTGACATTTTTATTGATGACAATTCATTATCATCCCCCAGTCCATTATTAACCATTATGATCTCCTGGTACTGCAGGCCACTCCAAGTGGGCGCCCATTGGGTAGCGAGGGGTCATAAAGAAGCTTGAGCTAAAGTCTCCGTGAAAGCAACTTAACAGGGGAAGTGGGGTCTTTTTCAACAGCCCCGCTGTCCCTGTTAAGTTGTTATGTATATAATCACCTTAAAGATATGCTCTCCCCTTGCCGATTATCACTTCGTACATAAAAAAATCTCTTTCTTCTCTTAAAACAAACAAAAAATTATAACAAGTGGGGTCTTAAAATGAACTTTTTAACCCTTTTCGAATTATTTCTCCTGACAGTAGCCTTTTATAGTATTTATAAATTTCCAGGGGCATCACAATATATGGTTCCACTTACGTGTCTGTTCTGCATATTTTGGATTGAAAAACTTGAAAAGAAGATGAAAGAGGACGAAAAAGCAAAAAAAGAACTTCTTCAATATAAGCTGGAAAAGCATCATAAAAACATGGAAAAAGAAAAGGCGAAAGCAACTACATCAGCCAGATAACAGGCAATTAAAAAGGGGCTGAATGAATCCAAGCCCCTTTTAACTTGTCACAACAGGAAACTTCTATATGCTATTTTCCCCTGTGAGAAGAACAGAATTTTGACCTTCCGGCCGCGCTGTTTTTACATCTTTTTCCTATTTTTGTTTTTGCGCAACACCTTACTTTCTTTGATTTAACCATGATTTCTCCTTTCTCTAATTGTGATTTTCTTACCTTTAACTGATTTAGGAGAGCTTTCGACATTAATTATTAAGAACTTTAGTGTTTTTTTAGTAATCAAAAGTTTTTTCAGTATATTAAATTGATTGACAGCCCGTAATACCAATAAAAATGTATTTCAAGCTTAAAAATTCTTATCCTTGCGATAATCGCAAGACAATTTTGCCAACCATATTCATTTAGTTTGCCATTCAGAAATAATGGCAGACAGGTCTCAGCAGAATTTTTATTATTGATGGATTGCAAGTATTTGATTTCAGTATGGTTGTGTTTGAAATCAAGAAAGACCTCTACTGATAAACAGGGGTTTTAAACCCGGTTATCCTGTTTTTTGTTTTGCCGAAGAACCCCTCCTCTGAAACCGATAAAATATAGAGCTCCTTTCTGCCATCATTATCAAAATCCTCCAACATATAATCAGTCACATAGTCATGCAGCAGCCCGCTTTTCCAGTTGGACACAAGGTCTGACCCGTCCCACTGAAGGCATAATACTTCACCCTGATCATAAAAAATAATTTTTTTAATTAAATTCTTTCCCTCTTTTGAATTCCTGGCAACAATAACATCAAGCCTTCCATCATTGTTAATGTCTTCACATAAGATCCTGAGTGGGACAATTTTTGTCTGCTCCAGGTCATCCCCAAACCTGTTTATGACAAAAGAGTTTGGGGAGCCGCCAAGCTTGTCAGGGTCCGTCCACTCAACCCTGCCGGTATATGACAGGATGGAAAGATTATATCCTGAGCTGAACTTGCCCCTGCTGAATACAACATATTCTCTGCTCCCGTCGCTGTCAATGTCCCCTTCATTAAAACTGTAGATACCAAGCCCGCCCGGCAGAATGACCTCATCCCGTGTCAGAAGCTTTCCCTGCTTCCATTCAAGCCTGTGAACAGCACCGGAGAAGGGTTCTTGCAGGTCGGTTTTCTGACCTATAAGTTTAACACCCTGCCGGTAATCTCCATATGCCCTGAAGAACCATCTCTTTGAATCAGTAATTCTTTTATATTTT
>JAJRXD010000078.1 GCA_024276465.1 Deltaproteobacteria bacterium | reverse complement strand
GTCATGTCAAAGATGAAATGACTTAAACTGTCATTTCGACCCCCGACTGAACAGAGTCGGGATAAACTCCGGGAGAAATCTTATATCCAACAGAAAGATTTCTCAATCGCTTCTCTCATTCGAAATGACAGTTGGCTGTTGACAGGACACTACCCTTTAACCCAAAATTTGCTGTCCCCCGCAGAGCGGAAGTTCACTCAGCCCCCTGTTTCCAACCGTCAACTATCATGGAGTTGCGATGCTTTTTCACAATACTATATCAATCGCCTGGTCCATTTTTAAACATTTAATCAGAAAAGACCATTTTTATTAAAAAAAGGGCCATATTTTGCGTCATGATTGAGTATGTGATTTAGCAGCCAGTCTTTTATAAAGCAGATTATTTCGTCTGTAATGGTCTGGCTTCCTTCGCGAAATTTTTTCAAAAAACCTATCGTCTTTCTTGCAAATTCCACATGCTGATCTCTATGTAATTTATATTCAGGATAGCTGAATTTCAGCATATATCGTTCTTCAGTGGAAAAATGGTAGTCCATGTAGTTTGCCAGTTCAGACAAAACATCACCTGTTGCATCAAATTTTAATTTTTCCTCTTTGATTCTAATAACATCATTTAACAGACCAATAAGTTTTTTGTGCTGCCCGTCAATTTCTTTAACATTAACAGAAAACTTCTGGTTCCATTGAATTTTATCCATGTAAAAAACCCTTTCAGTCCCGACCATAATGTCCAATGTTTTTTTAGGATCATTGCTGAATACTTTGCAGTATCAAAGCGTTAATATAAAACAGATTGTACACCACATGTTAATATAAAATTTTTTTCATAAAAAAGTAAAATAATTATTTCAGTCCTTTCTCATTGAAAAACGATTTGTACTTCATATCTGTCTCAAGTATATGATTAATCCACCAGTCTTTCAGGTAATCTAATATTTCCATGGGAATAGTTGTTTTATATGCCATAGTATCCAGGCAGTAATTCGCTGCCCTGTTCCTGAATTGCCTGTGTTGCTCTTTTTGTTCTGAATAGTATGGATAATCATACTCTATCATATATTTTTCCTCTTTATCAAAATGTTTACTGGCATATTCTGTCATTTTTGTCAATGTTTCTGAAATCGTTTCCGAATCAACTTTTACATCTTTCATGTCTATCAATTTATTTACCATATTGATAATTTGTCTGTGTTGTTCATCCATTTCTTCAACACTGACACTGAAACTTTCATCCCATACTATTTTTTCCATATCAAAATCCCTCCATTAATGGTTAAAGATATTATCTAAACCTTTATTTAATACTGGTCATGGCCTCTGTTTTTACATCGGGATAGAAGGATAAGAAGGCCTGTAGCTGCCAGGACAAGATTCTCTAAAATTTTTGCTGGGATGTAAACAACTCCAAAACCACAGCCGCAGTCAAAGCTGACATCAAAAAAACCCGTATTTGCAGCTGACATTATAAGCCAGGCACGGTATGCAATCGCAAACACAAAAGCTGTATTCATGCTGGTCAAAAAAACAGCAGCTCCCATCAGCCACAGTCCTGACAAAAAACACAATCCACATATAATCTCAACCCAGGGTAAAACAACAGCAGTAAGGTTCAAAACATGGTCAGGCAATATATGGTATTCTTTGAGCAGCCGAGCGAATTCCAGGGGCATCCAGGCTTTCTGAATACCTGCGTAAAGAAGAACAGCTGCAACACCCAGTCTGCAGACCCAAACCATTAGAGGATGTAGAAGCAGCCTTTTCATTAAGATTCACCTTTTTTAACCGGCAGCTTATTGGATTTCCACTCTTGAAAACCACCCTTATAAACAAGTATTTTGTCATGACCTGAATTGAAAAGTTCATTTGCAAGAAATTCACTGTCCTCACAATTAACATTCCCGCAATATACAAGTATTACTTGAGATTCTGTCAATTGATCTTTCAGGTCCGGATAATAATCATTTATATGGTAGAAGGATAGAAGGTATGCTCCTGGAATATGCCCTTCTGCATAGTCCTCGGGGGTTCTGGCATCCAGCACAATCCCCTCATGGTTCTCAACAAATTGCCTGGCCCGGTCAAGATTGACAAAAACAACAGGTTCCTCCTGCTCTAAGCTGCTATCGTACTTAACATGAAAATCAGACTTTTTATCAGCATGATTCGACCATGGGTTGTCAAGGATATTAATACCATGGGGTGAAAATGCATTAAAACCCAGGCCGCAAACAAACGAAACAATCAGAATAAAAACAATTTGTTTAAAAATCTTCATTGAGGCAACGAAAAAAAATTTGAATTAAACAAGTTTTCCTCCCTTGAGATGTATTCTTTTCGTTCCAAAATCTGCCGCCACAGGACTGTGCGTTACCATAATAACCGTAATACCCTTTTCAACATTAAAAGCTTTGAGAAGTTCCAGAATTTCCAGTGCAAGACAGGGGTCAAGATTTCCTGTTGGCTCATCTGCTAACAGCAGAGACGGGTTATTTGCCATAGCCCTGGCAATTGCCACCCGCTGTTGCTGCCCGGCTGACAATTCACGTGGAAGATGATTTGTCCTGTCCTTAAGTCCTACGCTCTCAAGGAGATCAGTAGCGCGTTTTCGCTGAGTTTCTTTCACTGTTTTTTGCAGAGCTAATGGGATCATAACATTTTTCAGCGCTGAAAGATAGGGGATGAGGCTGAAATTCTGCATCACAAATCCGATGTGCAGGCGTCTGAAATCTGACAGCCCATTATTTGAAGGATGGTAGATTGTCTGGTCTTTAAATAATATATCCCCTGAAGAAGGTTTTATGAGACCCCCCAATGTAAGCAGCAATGTCGACTTTCCGGAACCTGAAGGGCCTGTTATTACAGCAAACTCTCCTTTTTCAATATTAAGTGTAATCTCCTGCAAAGCATTAACAGGCCCATCTGCATGGAGGTATTGTTTTGAAAGCTTCTCCACTCTCAACATCATTTCACACCTCCTGTAAATTTGTGAAAGGTTCGATTTCTGCCGCGAGATATGCAGGTATTAATGATCCAAAAACCGAGATTAGTATTGATAACAAAATCGACCAGAAAAAATATATTAAAACAGGCCTGACAGCAAGGCCTGCCAGGTACTGCCCGGCTATCAATCCTGTTATGGTTCCGATGATGTAACCTGCCACACCGCCAATGAAACCCAAAACAGCAGCTTTGAGAAGAAAAATCATGTAGATACTTGACTTGGGGGCACCGATCATAAGGAGAATGCCGATCTCCTTCCGCCGTTCATTTACATTTGCCCACATGAAGTTGCCTATGGAAACACCGCCCACAAAAAAAATTATAATGAGAAAGATAAGAGATACCCTGTTCATCAATCGATTGGTCTGGATTTGGGTAGATACTATTTGACCAATGGTAGAGATACGGGTATCAGGCAGGATGTTTCTCAGCTTTCCCAGCAAACCATCTGAGATAGCATTGCAGCATCCCATTATTTCAATAGCACTGATCTGGTCTTTTATGCCAAGAAGTTTCTGGACAGTGTGAAGATGTGCAAATATGCGATCATCATCAACTGTCCCGGTTTCTGGCAGTATTTTTGCAACGTTAAATTCAGCACCTTTGATTTTAAATTTAATGCCTTCTGACAGGCCTGTCCTCTTTGCTGCTTCAGACCCTGCAAGGCAGTCATACAAGCCTAAAGAATCAATCCCCTTCCTTTGAAGGCGTTCATCCTTAAAGCCGCTGGAGGAGTTTGCGGGATTTGTCTCAGCACAGATGACCTGCAATTCATCGCCTATAAGGCCGGCTGTCTGCCAGATGGGTTTTGATGCTATCTCGCTGCCGGGCAGAATTCCTGTTAAAACAACATTTTGGCCCTTAATCTTCACCCGCCTTGTCAGTTTAGGAGACATGTTGTCAACCCCTGGCAAAGCTGATGTCACCACACGTTCTACATAGTTCTCAGGAAATGTGGGGGCATCTATATCTGCCGAATAGTAGTCATCAACACTCGCACCCTGGGGAAGAATCAGAACATTAGCACCAAGATTATCCAGATTGACAGCCACAGCCTTTTCGGAAACCACTGTTATGGAACGGATGCCTACAATAACCCCAATACCGAGAGTAATTGCCAGAAGCCCGGAAATCATCTGTGATTTACGGTGCCACAATTCATGCCATACCAGAGAGTACAAACTCATTTCTGTTTTCCCTTTTTTGCAGGAAGATTACATCTTTTGTTTCCCCCGCAGCAACCACCGGGCTTGTTTGCCGAGGCCTGAATTAATCTGGCAGAATTGACCGGTCCATTAAAAATACCGGTTATCTGCCCCCTGGGATTGACAACACATGTAACAGGCATTGGGGAAGACATGTTAACTCTTAATTTTTTGAGAAAAGAAAGCTCCTGCTTGTCATCCATATCAACAGAAATAAAAACAGCTTTGTCTTTCATCTGGTTGCAGGCTGCTTTACAGGTTTTAAACACCCTGGCCCGGCCTGCCATTGTCTTTCGGCTGGCCACAACAAAGGCTGTTTTGTTTTGATTTAATGCCTGCATAACCTCCTGCTTTTTGGGAGATGGAATCATTTTTGCCAGCTTCTCAGGTGATGCCTGAGCAGATGTTAAGCTGCCTGCAGGCAGACCGTTTGAGGCTATCAGCAAAACCATGGGCAACGGCGCTCCTGTTAGACGATACTTTGCTACCAGCTCGCTGTTGGCTGAATCTGTCCGGTTCATCTCAATTACTGTTGATTCAGCCACTGATTTATGTGCCTGATTTGCTATGTACAAAATTCTATCCGTACCTGCAACTCCAGGCTCGGTAACAACAAGGAAAACATTTTTCCCGTCTTTGCCCGCCTTTTCGATTTCTGACTGAACCGAAGCCCGGGTTGTGCCATAACCGGCTAACACAGTAATTCCCGTCAACAAACAAATTAGTAATTTTTTCATAACTTCTCCTTCACTTCATATTAATAGTTTCTTTAATTGCTGAAACAGCCTGTCCCGGTGTGGAATTTCCCATTGATACTGTTTTGTTATTCAGTGTTATGATTGGCAGCGACTTGTAACCCAGAGAGAACACAAGCTGATCAACATCAGAAAAGCTTTTCATCTCATTTTCATTTAACACATTAATAACTTCAGCCTGCAAATCTGTTTCGTTTTCAATTGCATCTTTGAGGTTTTGAATTTCCTCCTCTGACTGCCCCACCGGACCGCAGCACGCAGCTTCCGGTCCGCATGGAAACTGCTGGGGCATCATAAAAATTTTTAAGACTTTGTTGTTATCTGTCATGTGTTTATCACCTCCAAATCTTTTAAAAAATCCCTGACTTTCGCTGCCAGCAGGCAAGCACACCACCCCCACACTAAGAGCAATCAGGAACAGCCCTGAAAGTCTTCCTGCTGTCATTTCCATCCAAGCACCCTCCCACAGAGGTGATAAATACCGCAGGGACATTCAGCATTGGAGAGGCAATAAGAAAGGCCATGGTCAGCCAAAACAGCTGCAAAAGTCCGTATTTGAAAAGAGAGTTCATTGAAAAGTTATTGGTACAGGCATACATTGTCCCGCTGAAATAAAGGGCAAACACAATAATCAGGTATGGATATTCCTTCCTGGCCGGTTTTCTGAACATGTTTTTCAGGCGCTTTACAGGTAATTGTTTCAAAATATTAAAAAAATAATATCTTCTAATCTACAACTTGTAACACTCTTCACTTTTCATTCCTGCAACACATTTTCCGTTCTTCCTGAGAGATAATCTTTTATTTAATCTCTTCCTTTCCTGGACAAAATGTTTTTTCGGAAGTGCTGATAGGGTCTGAAGAATATGTTTGTGAAACTGACCTGCAGGCCTTAACAGAGAATAATAAACCCATCTGCCTTCCTTCTCCTCTTTTAGAAGCCCTGCATTTTTCAGAGCCTTCAGATGCCGTGAGACATTATATTGACTTTCGCTGAGTGAATCCATTATTTCACAGACACAGAGACTGGAATCAGCATCGATTAACAGCTGCATTATTCTCAGCCGGGTCCTGTCTGATAATGCCTTGAAAAAGCCGGTATATT
>JAJRXD010000077.1 GCA_024276465.1 Deltaproteobacteria bacterium | reverse complement strand
TTTTTCCTGTATGCCCTGCTTTTTTCAATCAGAGATAAAACATGCTGTAAATTTTGCTGTTTGTTCCTCTCCTCATTAATTTTCTCTAAGGACTTTGCTTTTTCAAGCAGGGTGATTGCATCGTGATATTTTTTTTCCTTCTTTTTATCCTTTGCTTCAGCAATAAGCTTATAAATACTGTCCACATGCTCTGGTTGTTTTAGTGGATATACAAAAACCTCCATGGCATTCCAGAGTGAATATCCGCCGGACTTCATCCTGACACCAAGCTCCTTAACAGGATCTGTTATTAATGGTCCTGCAGCAAGCTCTGACAACTGATCATATTTATGTTTTGATATCATCAGGCATTCATTGCCGGAGCATATTTGCTCTGTCTGTACTTCATTGCCCATAAGGGCATGCAGGAAGTAAACCGCGGTTTCCTGCAGCGTTGAAGGTCTCTCACCCAGGGGAACCTGATTTAATATTTTCCTGTAATTTTCACTGTTTGATATTGCTTTCACAGCACCTGCATCCGGATGCCATTTGAAATAATAGTGCATCCATTTCAGCCATGAATCAGGAAGCGCTGTGCCGGATTTTAAAAGCACAATGAATTCGCCCTCAGTCTGGTTTATTGCATTTGTAATGGAATGTGTAATGCCCTGGGCATCAATGTCTATCCATAATATTATCTCAGGGGGGAGCTGCTCAAACATGCATGGCCTTGGCCCAGTGAAAATTATTTCATATTTCAGGTTTTTGCTCTTTGCCCTGATTTCATTGACAGTTGAAACAACTTCCTCTTTTGTCGGGGCATGATCCCACTGAACTATAATGCTGAAGAAAATGTTGATATGATCCCGTTCTTTCCTGCTCTCAAGCAGATTCATAATGGCAATGGAAGCTCTTTGTGCACATTTGCCGTCAAGCTTATAATTAAGTGCTCCGGCATATTCTCTTCTCCTCGATGTATGTTCCTCAGGATCCACCAGTGACAGTTTAACTGCAAGCTTCATTTCCTCAACCGTTGAAACTTCTATTCCGGCATCACGCAGCTTATACTCAATATCTTCAGGATTGTACTGGGAGTAATTTTTCTGCAGGGGGTTGTTAAACAGTACAACAGGCTTGTCCAGAAGCAGAAATTCAACATATGCCGACGAAACATCACTTACCATTACATCAGCGCAGGCCATGGCGTGTGGAAAATCTTCATCTTTTATATATCGAACATTCTTTTCCCTTTCTGCCAGGCCCCTGTACAGAGCAACCCATTTTTTGTCCGTCATGTTATGGAGCTTAATGAGAAGCAGAGTTCTGTTATCAGCCACTTCAGAGATTCTTTCGCCAACACATGGAATCGCACTTAATTCCTCATTAAACGTTGGTGCAAAAAGTACAAGTTTATTGTCATCACTGATATTATATTTTCTTTTAAATGTTTGCTTTTTAAATTCGTCAAAGGCAAAAACAGCATCGGATTTAATAAAACCGGTTGTGCAAACAGGTGTGAAGATGTTCTTTTGCAGTATTTCTCTGTGCCAGGTTCCTGGAACACAGATAAGGTCTGCCATGTTTTCCCTGCGCACTGCAGGCATATCTGTATAAAACCAGCCCTTGCTTATAAGACCATGTCCAACTGCTGCTACTTTACCGCAGTGCCTTACCGGATAAAAACAGGCATCAGCAACAACTGCCACGTCAGCTCTGTATTGTTCAGGCCGTTCATAAAAGATGCTTTTTTGCTTTAATCTTTCAACTACATCCTTTGTCAGGCCATGACCTGCAAAACCGCTCCGGGGTATTCTCAGTGGAGGAGCCGCAAAAGCAAGCTCAACATCATAATTGTCTGCAATATAGTCATGGATTGGTTCTAAAAAAGGAAGGTGGAGATCACGCTCAACATAAAAAAGAATTTTTGGCCTTACCCTGTCACTTTTGCCTTCAATCCCGGGTAATATTTTATACCTTGCCTCAGTCAGGTCTTCCGGAAAATCAATTTCTATGCAAGGAAGATCTGTAACATCTATTGCAGAAATTTCTTCCCCAGAAAGCATCTGCTCAACTGCTGCCTCAAAGTATTCCTTCATGCCCCCGGTTCTGTCTATTACATTTCTTAACGCAGAAGAAAAAACAGGGGCGATTTTTTTTGAAAATTTTGCAATTCCGGTAAACTCTCCATATGCGTCTTCTGCAGGAATAATTTTTCCTATGGATTTAACACTGGAAGCGTCCAGTATTACCTTAACCTCTTCCTCACATGTTGTTTTCCGTTCAACAGCAAGCACATTATCCCGGCCAGAGTGAATCAGGCGCCTGATGATTTCAGGATGAAAAAGCACATCTGCATTCAAATATATAAAATCATCTGTCATCTCATTTCGGGCAAGCCACAGTGAATATGCTGTGTTTGTATCTGAATAATCACGGTTTTCAACAAGGATAAAATTGAAATCAGAATAATTAATTATGTGCTTCTTAACTGATTCAATTTGAAAGCCTGCTACAATAACAACATCCTTGATTCCCATTGTTCGAAGGCAGCTCAGCTGATAATCAAGTAGTTTTTGGTTTCCCATATCCAGTAAACATTTGGGCAGGTTGTTAGAAAAATCTCCCAGCCTCCTGGCGTTGCCTGCTGCTAAAATTATAGCTTTCATTCTTTTCCTTCCTTTTGTAAACGCTGCATTTTGTACATTTATCCAAATCACAACTTTAGCAATTACTATGCCGGATGCATTGTGCTGAAATTTCAGTGGGTTAGTAAAAACAGCGAATATTTTTTCTTAGAGTCAGTGGAGCAAACTACCCTTTATTGGGCAATGTTTACCCTGTTTTATGAACATACTGGATTACAAAAAACAGTTGCTAAATCAGAAATTTAATTCTATCATTTCAGACCTGACCAAAAACAGTGGCTTGAAAACTGAAGCTCTGGTAACCAAACCAAGAACTGTATTACAAAAACCATGAACATTAAACCAGCACACACTCTATGCCTTGGACTGATAGCTGTTGTTTTTTTTTCCTCATGTGCTTTTAACCGGACAGGCATTAAACCACAAAGTACAAAAGTTCTTATTGACAGTGTTTTAAAAGCATATGGAGGCAAAAAAAAACTTGCTGAAATCGCAGGCTACCGGGTTAAGGGGAAAGTATATGCCCTGCTGAGCAACAAAAAAGCTTCAACCACAAGAACCTTTTCACGGCCGGACCGTTTAAGGGTTGTTATAAACTATCCTGGAACTTCTGAGATCAGAATTTTAGACGGTGAAAAAGGCTGGCGCTCAGACAAGCATGAAAATCTCTATTCTGTTAAGGATTTTCAACTCGGTTCCATGGTTCTCCAGGCTTCCCGAGCCAATATTCCCTGGATACTTGAAGAGATGCAGGATCAGGCAAAATTGATTGCACCAGCTAAACAGGGAGAAAAAGAACTGACAGGACTTGAGTTCACCATCGGTAATGGCATGAGTCTCAGGATATACATAGACCCGGAAACCAGTTTAGTGGCACAGAGCAGGTCATTCCTGAACACAACTAAGATGAAGACTTATTTTAAAACCGTTTATTCCGACTACAGGGAAGTCGATGGAATTCCATTTCCCTTCAAGGAAGAAAATTTCGCATCTGGCTTTCGCACCGGCATAACACTGATTAAAGAGGTAATTTTTAATCCGGAACTTGATGATAACGAGTTCAGACCATCGTCTGAAAGCAACAGCCCAATTGACACAGCTTTTCCAGCACATCTATAAGCTGTTTCCTTTGTTTGCTGAAACACCCTGTTGACATAAGCCAAGCTTTTCATGTGTTGTTCCTAACAATGCACGGGCCACAGGGTCATATCGTCTCTTTCCGCATGCTTTTTCAAAACACAAAAGAGCCTTCTCCGGATCGTTCATTTCAAGGTAAATTCTTCCCATACGAATTAAAGCCTCGTCACAATTAACTGGCAACAGTTCATTGATTGCTGCTTTGTAATTTTTCATTTTAACAAAAATCTCGGCCTTAATTATTCTTTTCAAATCCGCGGAAACCCCGTTAAGTTTATCTGCTTCCTCAAGAGAAAGTGCTTCCTTCAGCTGGTCTATTGCCACAGCAATTCTGTAGGTGTACATATTGGAAAGACCAAGAAGAACTTTTAATGACATATCATCCGGTAAAAACATCTTTGCATTTTCAAAGCACGAACATGCCAGGCTGTAATGACCAAGCTGGTAGAAGATTTTACCGCTTGAAATCAACCCTTCAAGAGAAAATGCTTCAGCAAAAGAGTCGATTGCTGTCAGAGGTATTTTGTCAATATTCGCAGCCCCGGCGTTAAAAATAATCCCTTTTTTCAGGTAGGCATTACCGAGGTTGATAAAAAAATTATTGTCATCCAGGTCAAGTTCACAAGAAATGTTTTTAAAATATTTTCTTGCATATTCATTACCATCCGACTCAAGTGTAATAAAACCGAAAACAATTGATGCCAGAAATTTCCCCTCTTTTTTTTCAAATTCTGTGCCTGAAGATTTTCCAGCCTTAAAGTTGCTGCATGGATGACAGTTGTCATTGAAGGAATCAGTTAAAGTATCAGCAACACCAGCGTTAATAGTCGGGAGCAGTACTTCTTTTGCTTTTTTGAATTTTTTTAATGAAAAATAAATCAAAGCAAGATAAAGAGCTGGTTCTCCATCAAACATTAAGCTGCTTAAACTCTTTGTTAGCGCAATCCTTGCTCTGTAGAGCCTTCTCCTGCGATGTTTTGGAAATTTTGTCCCGGTAAAGTAGAGCGCTTTGCCATAGCTGATCAAAATCCTCTCCCTGCTGGCAACACGTTTACGGAAACTGTTTTGTTCAAGAACACTGATCATTTCCACAATACTTTTTCTCACAGTATGCTTTTTCAGTACTTTTTCTTTGCCCCTTTTTGCTATCTGTTGCCTTATCCCGCTGTTTTCAAGATAATATTCTGCTTTTTCAATAAAATCCAGGTGATCAAATGTGACAATTTCTTTTTCATCCATGAAAAGATCAAGGAGACCATTCCCGATCCTCTCAGTAAAAAGCATGCCACCACAGGCGGGTGCTTCAAAAGTCCTGAATGTTATCTCGCCAAAAATAGATTCGTTAAGTATTATTTTAGCCTGTGAATACACCTTTGCCATTTCAATAAAGGAAAGTCTTTTCCCAGGGTCAGTGCCAAAAACCTTAACTTCAAATCTTTTCTCAAGCTCGGATATAATGTTTTTTCTTTTTTTCCGTTGTTCATCTATTGTACCGACAAACACAATGTCATATTTTCTTTCAAGATTATAATCTCTGAAAATCAGTGGGTCCACTGACCATGGAAGCCAGAAGACATTCTCATGTTGAAACCTGGAAACATAATCTTTCTGGGAAACAAATACGTAGTCAAACAGCTGTGCATATTCCCTGTGCCAGTAAAAATTCAGATGAACGTCAATAGTATAGAAAACAGTGGGTATGGAGGCTCTTTCTATTCCATGGGGCAGTTCCCTCATGCCAAGGGATTCATGTAAAATAATCAAGTCACCATCAAAGCCGGAGACATCCATTTTTTCAGCACAATCCCCTGTTTCAGCAGTAACATTATGTCCTAACTCCTCAAGGGATTTTTTAAAATGGGTTTTCCCCAGCAATAAAATTTTCATATTGTTTCAAGCTCATTAAAAATCGTATCAATTCTTTTAGCTATGGTGTGCTGCTCAAGTACCAGTTTCCGAAGATTACGGCCCAGATGTTTTCTTTTGCCCGGATTTTCAGCAAGAAGTTCTGCTTTCTCATAAAGATCTTCAAAATTATTAAAGATCAGTTCGTCAAATGCATTTCCAAACAGATCATTCCACCCCTTAAGTCTGTCTCCGACAACGATTCTGCCACAGGCACCAACATCAAATATCCTCTGGTTTGGATATAACCGCATCTGGAGATGAGTCAAAGACAGATGCACAGCATCGGATCTGTAAACATTAACAAGGTCTCCGTAATAATCCACATAATTGCGAATCTCTACTGTATCAGGAAGAAGACCAGCCCACCCATCTCCATATACTACAGGTTTCAAGGGAGCAAGGGCAGTTAATGCCCCAACCCTGTAGCTGAGATTTGCTTTGTATAATATAAAGGCTGGCAACCTCCTTAAAGTTTCAGATGAAAAACAGTTCTTTTTAATACCAAGATTTTCAATAGTATCATATATTTCCTGTTGAGATGGCAGGGTTCGTTTTTGTGTAAGACTGTCCTCAATTGTTTTTGCAAGAAGATCAGCCTTTGGATCGCTGTATATGCTGGAGAAGTATTTTTTTTCATTTCCAAAAGATGGACTGCCGACATAGACAATTCGCCCTGTCAAATTTTCAATGCCTTCACCCGGTGTAAAATGAGAAGGGTCTGTGGCAAGCGGAAGCAGCGTTAGGTTTGAAAACCCCAGATCCCTGCAGGCATCAATACCGGCAATGTCCCAGCAAAACCCATAACGCTTCTGATGCTTTCTGATCTCTTCCCTGGCAACAATAAAACCGGGCTCATCAATAAACCAGGTTACCCATGGCACATCTGCAAAAGCACATGCTTCCGGAATTAAGCCATCCGGGTCAGAGCCTTTATTGTTGGTAGACAAAACAAGGTCAGGCGCAAATTGTCGTATTGACTTCCATGCTTCAGATGGATTTATCTTTTTATCAGCATATGATTGCACTGAAATAACATCAATGCCTCTTGACTCAAGTTCCCTTAATATTTCCGGTTCAAGCAACTGGCCTGCATTCGGAAACAAAACCCGTTTTGGCGGTTTTGCAGCATAATTATTTACTGGAAACAACAGGGTTTGAATATATACTGAAAGCGGATTAAAAAGTGAGGGAAAGACTTTTATTTCACGGGGATGATAAATAATTTTCAACCTCCTTTTATCACTTGACCTGTTTTTTATATATTCAAAAAGCTGATCATTTACAGATGAAGAGACAATAATATCAATATTGCTCTCACAGTCGTTATATCCTGCCAGGGTTTCAACATTTCTCTGAGCCAGTGCACGGCTGCCTGTAATAAGCGTGATATCAGTCACCCCGGTTTTTACCAGTTCAGAAGCTATAAATCCGGAGCCTGCGCCTAAAACAATAACTTTCGAAAACCTGTCAAGATCATCCTGACCTACTGCAGAATGTGCTTCTCCTGATGGGTCATACGGTGAATCAATGCTCCTCCAGCCATATTTTGTTTTTATGCTAATAACCGTATTGGAATTGTTTTTATCCCTCTGTTCCTGAATCTCTTCTTTTACTGTTTTGCTGTTTATATCGATTAAATTTATTGGCATTAGCATATTACCCGTTATTGTGGAAAAAATTTATCTTTAATTAAGAGAGGCAAATCCCATGCCAGTTAATTATAACCTGTAATTACATATAGTTGCAAAATTCATCCTTTTTAAATTAGAAAAAAATGCAAAAAATGCAAAAAATATTTGCCTGTTTGTGCTCAAAGCATTTAAAAAAAATGATGCATTATTCGGCAAATAGTTTTTATAATAGTACTAACCTTAACCGGTTTCTAAAAAAATGCTATAAGTAAATAATTTTCTTGACAAAAATTTGACATCCTGATACTAATTTAAACTTTATTTCCACTAATTTAGGCGCGTAGCTCAGTGGGAGAGCGCTACCCTGACGCGGTAGAAGTCGGCGGTTCGAGACCGCCCGCGCCTACCAGGCAAACAAAACAGATTATACTTCCAGCAGCAGGCTGCGCAGTAAACGTGTAATTAATAAATATTGTTTATTTTTTCCGGTTAAGCACCATTAAACAAGGGCTTACCATATAGATACATTATTAGGATGGCATCATATGCATGCTTCTGTGGTGCCATTTTCATGTATTGACAGCTATTTAACGGGACTATTTTTATTTGTCAGATGGACACAATTAATATAACATTACAGGACAATACAAATGTTACCGTGGAAAAAGGCAAATCCCTTGCGCTGATTTTTCAGGATCTGCGACTCAAACCCAGGCCCGTTGCTGCAGAAGTTAACGGTAAAATCATGGATCTGAGCACAACAATAGAACATGACGCAAACATATCTGCCATTGACCTTTTATCAAAAAGGGGATTGGAAATTTACAGACACAGTACATCTCATATCATGGCCCAGGCAGTAACTGAGCTTTACCCGGATGTTAAGGTAACAATTGGGCCATCAATTGAAGATGGATTTTACTATGACTTTGATTATGAAGCTACCTTCTCACCTGAAGACCTTGTTCAAATTGAAAAGAAGATGAAGGAAATTATTTCCAGCAACTACCCGTTTCAGCGAATGATAATGGGTCGGCAGGAAGCCATTGAGTTCTACAGGGATAAAAACGAAAACTACAAAGTTGAACTTTTAGAAAATATTTCTGATGATACAGTCACCCTTTATAAAATCGGAAACTTTACAGATCTTTGCCGTGGCCCGCACCTGCCTTCCACCGGGGTTGTTAAAGCTTTTAAACTGACAAGCACTGCCGGAGCATACTGGAGGGGAGATGAACGAAATAAAATGCTTCAGCGAATTTACGGAACTGCTTTTCCTGACAGAAAAGAGCTGAAAATGTATTTAAAACAGATTGAGGAGGCAAAAAAACGGGACCACAGAAAACTTGGGCGTGAACTTGATCTTTTCAACATTTACGAGGAAGCTGGAGCAGGATAGATAGTTTATCACCCAAAGGGCGCATTGCTTCGAAGGGTGCTTGAGGATTTCGAGATAAAAGAACACCTTAAAAGAGGTTATCAGCTTGTAAAGGGACCTCAAATTCTTAAACTTGAGCTTTGGGAAAAATCGGGTCATCTTGATAACTACAGGGAAAATATGTATTTTACTGAAGTTGACAAGAAAAAGTACGGTTTAAAGCCAATGAACTGCCTTGCTCATATGCTTATATACAAATCAAGACTGAGAAGTTACAAAGACCTTCCCCTGAGATACTTTGAATTAGGAACTGTTAACCGACATGAGAAATCAGGCGTTCTGCACGGACTTTTCAGGGTTAGAGAATTTACTCAGGATGATGCACATATTCTTTGCACGCCTGATCAGCTTCACCAGGAAATATTAAATATTATTGAGTTTGTTAAGGATGTAATGGATATATTTGGTTTTGATTTTGGAATAGAACTCAGTACCCGTCCGGCCAAGTCCATCGGCGATGACATTGACTGGGAAAGAGCAATAAACGCTCTGCGTTCAGCCCTTGACAGCTATGGTTTTTCTTATGACACAAATGAAGGTGAGGGTGCATTTTATGGTCCTAAAATTGATTTCAAACTAAAGGACTGTCTGAAACGCTCATGGCAGTGTGCCACCATTCAGTGTGATTTTGTTCTGCCCGAAAGGTTTGACCTTACCTATATTGGTGATGACGGTGAAAAGCACCGCCCTGTAATGCTCCACAGGGTTATTCTTGGATCATTAGAGCGTTTTCTTGGAGTTCTGATTGAACATTATGCAGGAGCGTTCCCGGTATGGCTTTCTCCTGTTCAGGCAAAAATCCTGACAATTTCAGAAATGCAGAATGATTACGCAAAAACAGTTTACAACAAGCTTATTGAGAATGAGATACGAACTGAGATTGACATGAGAAACGAAAGTCTTGGATTGAAAATCAGAGAAGCCCAGATTCAAAAAATTCCATATATGCTTATTATCGGTAACAGGGAGATGGAGGACAGGGGCGTTTCTCCAAGGCTTCGGACCGGTGAAAACATGGGTTTTCTAAAGATCGAAAATTTAGTTGAAAAAATAAAAAACAGATGTAAAAAAGAGATCAATGAGGGATCTTTAATAAACAACAGGGAGGACAGGTAACATAGAAAAGAAAAAAGGACCACGTATAAATGATACAATAAAAGCTCCCCTTCTCAGGGTTATTGGGGCAGAAGGAGCTCAGCTGGGGATTCTTGAACTGAAAAAAGCGTTAGAGATTGCTAAAACTCAGGGGTTTGATCTTGTAGAGGTATCCCCCAATGCTGACCCACCGGTATGCCGTTTAATGGATTATGGGAAGTTCAAATATCAGCAAAGCAAAAAAAATGTTAAGAAGAAAACCCAGCATACTGTCCATACAAAAGAGATAAAATTTCGCCCTTTTACCGGCGAACATGATCTTGAAGTAAAAATGCGGCACATTCTCGAATTTCTTGAAAAAGGGAACAAAGTTAAAATAACCATGGTCTTTCGGGGAAGAGAGATGCGTTTTAAGGAGCAGGGCAGAAAATTACTTCAAAACATTTCAGAAGAGTTAGCTGAAGTCGGGACCATTGAACAGGAAGCAAAATCAGAGGGACGAAATATGATTATGATGTTAGCTCCGAAGAAAAAAGATAAAAACGGATAAAAACATCAATAAATTAAGAGGAGAAATAAAATAAATGCCAAAAATGAAAACTAACAGGGGTGCAGCGAAACGTTTCAAGCTGACTGGCACCGGAAAGCTGAAAAGGTCAAAGGCCTATGCAAGCCATATACTGACTCCAAAAAGCCGTAAAAGAAAACGCAATTTGAGAAAATCTGCTCTGATCAACATGGCGGACATGAAAAATGTTCGCAGGCTTCTGCCTTATGCTTAGTGAAAACACTGAGAATTAAATTTAAACAGGTGAATTGATTGTTAGTTATTAATGAGAACTGAAATTTTATTGAAAGGTTTTTTGAAATGCCACGAGTAAAAAGAGGATTTAAGTTACGAAGAAGAAGAAAAAGGGTGCTGAAGCTGGCAAAAGGCTATAGAGGACCAAGGAGCAAGCTGTTTCGCATTGCAAAAGAATCTGTTGAAAGAGCCCTGAATTTTGCCTACAGAGATAGAAGAACAAAAAAGCGTGATTTCAGAAGGTTATGGATTACAAGAATCAGTGCTGCAGCCAGCATTAACGAAATCAATTACAGCCAGCTGATTTCCGGACTTAAAAAGGCTAATGTTTCAATTGATCGAAAAATTTTATCTGACATGGCAATAAATGATCCGGGTTCTTTTTCAAACCTTGTTAAAATAGCAAGGGATAATTTAGGTGGGCCTCAAACAGCTTCAAATGCTTGATCCTGAAAACAGTCGCAGCACGTCAGAATCCACTAAGAAATGCACTGTAATACTTTCTGTTTTTGCTAAGGCTGTATGAGTCTCAGTGTTGTGTTTAATTAATCTCACAGCAGCCAAACATAACAATCAACCAGCAACCTCATAACACCTGAATTCATGGAAGAAGAACTTGTTAAAATTAAAGATGAATATAGAAAACAACTTCAGCACCTTGTTTCCGAGACTGAAATATATCAATTTAAAAGTCGATATATTGGCCGCAATGGATCCATTACACATTTAATTAAAGAGCTTAAAAATGTTTCACCTGAGAAGAGGGCTTCATTAGGAAAAAAAGTAAACACATTAAAAAAGGATATTGAAAGTTCTGTTGATGAGGCTCTTAAAAGATCACGGGAGTTAAAAAAAAAGCAGAAGATTCTGGAACAGGAGCTGGATGTAACCCTGCCAGGCAGGAAGAGCCCCCTTGGAAGCAAACATCCTGTTACAGTAATAACCGATAAAATCGTGGGTATTTTTTCATCACTTGGTTTTGAGATTATTGAAGGCCCTGAGGTTGAGCTTGATTTTTTCAACTTTGAAGCCCTCAACATACCGAAAGATCATCCTGCCCGGGACATGCACGATACTTTTTATATATCTGACGAGGTACTGCTTAGAACCCACACCTCCCCTGTTCAAATACGGACAATGCAGAAAACTTCTCCTCCCCTTAGAATTATTTGTCCCGGAAAAGTATACAGGTGTGACTCTGATGTTTCGCATACCCCCATGTTCCATCAGCTTGAAGGTCTTATGATTGATGAGGACATATCAATGGCTGATTTAAAGGGTGTGCTTACCATTCTTATTCAGCAGATATTTGATAACGATACTTTAATCAGATTCCGTCCAAGTTTTTTCCCCTTTACTGAACCAAGCGCTGAGGTAGACATACAATGTGTGATGTGCAGAGGTAATGGCTGTCGAGTCTGTTCCTCCACTGGCTGGCTTGAAATTCTTGGATGCGGCATGGTTCACCCGGAGGTGTTTAAAAATGTTGGCTATGACCCTGATAAAATTTCCGGCTTTGCCTTTGGTCTTGGTATTGAAAGAATTGCCATGCTGAAATTCAGCATAAATGACATCCGGCTTTTTTTTGAAAATGATCTCAGGTTTTTATCTCAATTTTGATGAAATCTTTTAACATGGTTGCTGATTTATAAAAGGCTCTGAAATGTTATTAAGCATTAACTGGCTCAGGGATTACATTACAACCGATATCCCACTGAATGATCTTGCTGACAGACTCACAATGGCAGGCATTGAGGTTGAAGAAGTTATACATTACGGGCAGCAGTGGGACAATATAGCTGTTGGTGAAATAGTTGAAATATCTCCTCATCCCAATGCTGACAAGCTGTCACTGACAAAAGTATCTGCCGGAGAAAAGAGTTATTCTGTTGTTTGTGGTGCACCCAATCTTCATAAGGGGCTTAAAGTACCCCTTGCCCTTGAGGGGGCTGTTCTTGAAAACAGTATAAAAATCAAACGCTCAAAAATCAGGGGTGAACTTTCCGATGGCATGATATGTTCTGAAACAGAACTGGGCCTGGGTGATGACAGCAGTGGAATCATGGTTCTGCCTGATGATGCAAAACCCGGAATGTCACTTGCTGAATCTCTTGGTTTGTCTGACACGGTTTTTGATTTGGGTATTACTCCTAACCGGTCTGATTGTTTGAGCATCATTGGGCTCGCAAGAGAAATTGCTGCTATTTTCAATATCAGGGAAGTTATTCCTGACATTACTGTTCCTGAAACCGGCAGTCCAGTGGCAAATGAAATTTCCGTGGAGATCAATGCACCGGAATTATGTCCACGCTATGCAGCGCGGGTTGTATCTGATGTCAGCATTGGCCCTTCCCCGTTGTGGATGAGAAGAAGGCTTGAGACTTGCGGTGTCCGCTCAATAAATAATATTGTTGATATTACAAACTACGTGCTGCTTGAGTGGGGACAGCCTCTGCATGCTTTTGATATCAGCATGATTAAAGGTAATAAAATCATTGTCAGAAGAGCTGCAAAGGGAGAAAAATTCGTTACCCTTGATGAGGTTGAAAGACAGCTGAGTGAGGACACCCTTTTAATATGCAACACTGAAATTCCTGTAGCGATTGGCGGGATCATGGGTGGGCTTGATTCAGGTGTTTCACCCAAAACAACAGGTGTACTTCTTGAGAGCGCTTTTTTTACCCCTTCTTCAATCTCAAGGTCAAGCAGCGCACTTGAACTTAAAACAGAGGCATCACTGCGCTTTGAGAAGGGTGTTGACATTAATGGTGTTATCCCTGCCTTAAATAAAGCTGCAATGCTTATTTCGCAGCTTTCAGGGGGGAGGATTTTAAAAGGGTTTATAGACAAATACCCTGGCCCTTTAAACGACAATAAACCAATAATGCTGAGTGTTAAAAAAACAGGCAAAACAACAGGACTGGAAATCAAGGCAGAAGAGATAAAAAAAATTCTGAAAAGACTGAACATTCATGTTTCTGCAGATAACCCTGAGACTATTCAAGCAACGCCACCCAGCTTTCGATATGACCTTTGTTCCGATATAGACCTTATTGAGGAGGTATGCCGAATTAAAGGATACGACCAGATTCCCGTAAAATATCCAAAAGTTACCATGTCTTCATGCTCAAGGAATAAATCTTTTTACCTTACATCACTAATCCGCGACATTTTTGTTGCACAGGGATTCTACGAGGTAATCAACTACAGCTTTATTGCGCCCGAACTCCTCAGGTTTCTTAATCTTCACAAGACAGACTTGCGACGCAACCCGGTAAGGATTTTAAACCCACTGTCATCTGCACAGTCTGTACTGCGAACAACTCTGCTGCCCAGCCTGTTGATGAATCTAAAAGAAAACCTGAACAACAAGTGTAAATCAGAAAAAATTTTTGAGATAAGCAATACCTTCCTTCTGCAGCCGGAAAGCAATCTTCCTGCTGAATCAAAAAGGATAGCCGGACTTGTTTCAGGATACAGATATGAAGAAATCTGGAACCAGCAACAGCATAAAATTGACTTTTATGATATCAAAGGCTCTGTAGAGACTCTTATGGATCAACTCCATATTGAGTCCTGTTATTGTTTGAAAAATATTGAAGAGCCCTATTTTACCCCAAAAAAAATGTTGGCCCTGTACATTAATGATTCTGTTGCAGGGGTAATGGGTGAAGTTCACCCTGATGTTTTGGAAAAATTTGAGATTGAAACCAGTGTATCTGTTTTCGACCTTGATTTTGATCTTATTTCGATGCATTATTCTGATACGGTTTCTTTCAGGCCGTTCTCTAAGTACCCTGCAATTTTTCGTGACATAGCATTGATTGTAGACAAAGAGATTCCATCAGAAAAAGTTCTTGAAACAATCAGATCCTTTAAACATAAATTAATTAACGACATAAACTTATTTGATTACTACCATGGTGATAAAATTGCTCCTGGCAAAAAAAGTCTTGCTTACAGAATTAAATTTCAATCTTTTGAAAGGACACTTACTGACAATGAAGTAAATAAAATTCATGATAACATGCTAAGTTATCTATCAAGGGAAATAGGTGCGGAACTAAGAAATTAAATTTGATGAACTCGTAAAAAACGATGGCAAAGTAAAAAGCTTCAAATTCAAGGCGCGCAAATCCTGAGGAATGAGTCGTACTTACTGTATCCCGATTAATGTCGGGAAAGGATACAGCGCAACGCAGAAGTTGGACTTTTTACGAAGCCATCAAATTTGCTTTTTCAAAACAGGAGGAACTAACACAATGACAAAAGCAGACATTATTGAAACTATTTATGAAAAAGTAGGGCTTTCAAAAAAGGAATCCGGGCAGATTATCGAGCTCATCTTTGAAATAATGAGATCAGAGCTGGAAAACGGGGAAAAAGTAAAAATATCAGGTTTCGGGAATTTTAATATTCGTTCAAAAAAAGTCAGGCGTGGCCGTAATCCTCAGACAGGTGAAGAAATTGAAATTTCTGCCCGCAGTGTTCTGACATTCAGAGCAAGCCCGGTTTTAAAAAAGGCTTTGAATAACTGAGCAGAAAACTATTAACCTGAAAATTGTTATATTTTTAAAAATATATGACTCCAGTTATACCAGATAAACTTTATTTTAAAATCGGGGAAGTAAGTAAAATAACCGGTGTTGAACCCTATATCTTGAGGTACTGGGAATCAGAGTTCAAACTGGTAAAACCCTACAGAACCAAATCAAATCAAAGGCTCTATAGAAAAAAAGATCTCGAGTCGATTTTAAAAATAAAAAAAATGTTATATAATGACAGATTTACAATAGCAGGTGCAAAGAAAAAACTTAAGAAAATCAATGTTCAGGACAATCAACTCCCTCTTAATTTTTCTCAGAAAAAATATATTACAACCCTGCATGAAATTCATGATGAGATGAAAAAAATATCTGATATGCTCAGTAAAAATCTATAATAAAATTATGATCAAGGAGGTAGTATTACATGGAAATTAAGGATAAACGTTTAGTAGACAGAATGAATGTTGTTGAACAGGAGAAATATTATAAAGAATTATCCAGAATTATTCCTGATGCACAGGACTGTTATGAAGAGATCGAAATTGACCATGATCCCATTTGTCTTTTAAAAAAAACAACTTCTAAAATCAGCGAAAACCCTGAATCGCCTTTCACCTTAGAAAAATCCGATGAAGATTAGCAATGCTTTATCTGCTTCAATCTTTTTTGTTTTACTTAATTACAATATTATTTATGCAATAGAGCCGAGCCTTATAAAAGGCACTGTTTACAGTTCGTATAATAATGCTGTAATTAACGGCGCAATAATTTCCACCACAACCGGTATTGCCACGAAAACTTCTGCCGGTGCTTTCTTTTTACGCGTTCCACCAAATCTTTATGATATTTATGTGTCTGCCCCCGGATACTCGTCCAACCTGCTCACAGGAATTCATGCAGCACCCGGGCAGACTGCAATCGTTGATTTAAGGATTACCCCTTCTTCTACTGAAACAGCATATTTAGAAGGCAGGATATTTAATTTCAGCAGTAAAAAGCCGATCAACCGCGCATTTATAGCAACTGACATTGGAGGATTGGCAACATCTGACGAGAATGGTGCTTTTCAGATGCTCACACCTTCCGGCTTTTCTGATATCAGTGTGGCAGCACCCGGGTTTACAAGTAAAACAATCAGAAACATCATGATTTCCCCTGACAGCAATAACAATATTGTTGTTTATCTGCACAAGGCCCCGGTTAGTAATGTAACAGTTTCAGGAGTGCTGAAAAACAGATGTTCCGGTTTAATAATTAATGATGCCCGTGTTGTTTCACAAACCGGACAATCATCTTTAACTGACATTGCTAATTACTCTGTAAATACTGCTATCGGCTTTACATCATTGATTGCCAGTGCACCTGATTATCAATTTTCTTTCAAGAACATCACATTGTATCCTTTTCCGGAATCTGCACGAATTGATATTGAACTGCTGCCTTCAAAAAATGGATTCGGATTAATAAGAGGGGTTATTACCGATTTTATTACGCAGGAACCTGTTGGAGAAGTAAAGCTTGTAACTGATACCGGAGCAATCAGTTACAGTAAGCATGACGGAACCTATGAGGTTTATACCAGTTATTGCACTTCAAGCATGACAGCACAAAAACAGGGATTTGCTACAATGAAAATTGAGCTTTTCGTTAATCAGGGTTTCCCTACAACAGCCAACCTGCCCCTTGAGCCCCTTGGGAACATCTCAGGCAAAGTTTTTGACAGCAGTGACAACCACACAATTAGCGGTGCTGTGATAATTTTAGAAGAACAATCCGGAATTTCCACCACAAGCCAGAATGATGGTTCTTACTTAATTGAAAATATTTTACCAGGGACATATATAGTTGAAGCAGCACAAAGATGTTATATTACAGATAATCATAGTACCGACGTTGTCTCAGGAGAGACAGTGAATCTGAACTTTATTCTTGATCCTTTCTCATCTGGAAACATTCAGGGTTTTGTATCAGATATAATTACAGGTAAAACTATTCCTGATGCCAGCATAATCACAGACCATGGCGCTGAAACAACTACTGATTCAACGGGTTTTTATTCAATCACACTTCCTGCATGTCAGACCTTAATTACTGTTGAGGCAAAGGGCTATCTGACCAAAAAAAACCTTCCTGTTACTGTTGATGAAAATGAAAATCCTGATTTTAATGTGGACCTTATTCCATGCCCTTTTTCAGTTTCCATTAAAAGTCCTGAAATGGCCGGACCTGATGATATATCTCTCAGCATTTTCAGGGCATTCCGCGATGAGGTTTTAAAAAATAATACAACCCTGCAGGAATATACACGGTCTTTTTATGAAAATGCACAGGAAATATCAGAAATACTTATCAACAATCCAGTATTAGAAGATGAATTCAGGGATATTCTTTTAAAGGCTATTGTAATACTTGAAAACAAAAAGATGGCGCATAGCGCGGAATTCTTAGAAGAATCAAGGTTATTTCTGGTTCAGTTCAGCCGGAAAATTCATACCTCTGAACTAAAAACAGATGTAAATCGTCTGCTTCTTGATTTGACTGATCCTGATTTTTTCAGCCTTGAGATTCCGGAAGGCATTAATGCCAACAGACAGAAAGATCGTTAAAACTGTAAAATCCTGATATAAGAGTTTGGGAAGAACTTTATGGAATTTTTTGTAAAAATTATTAGTGAAAAAGATTTTGTTCCAATAGCAAATAAGGCATCCCATAAAATGCTCGGTTTTGCTTCCTGTTTTTCTGAAAACAGGAAGCAAAAATTAAACAAAAAACTATATGTTGCCATAGCTAAAGAATCAAATGAGCTTGAGGACTTCCTGGATGACTATGGCGCAAGAAACAATAAAATATGGGTCCATTTCGGTGAAATTGTAGCCTCAATAAGAAATTTATCACGGACTGCTTACATAATCAGTCATATTCAAAGACGAATAAAATTCTATAAATTGAACAGTAGAAAGTTGAACTCTTTTATTAAAGACGCAGACAAACGTCTTGATTTTTTTAACGAATCCATCTCTTCACTTTTTAATTACCTTAAAAAAGAGGCCATTCACCTGCACCTCAACATACCTTCTGCAAATTTGCATATTGATGATTTTGAGGAGGAAATTGTCAGTCAAATTTTACCTCAAAACATAAATGATGAAGGAGTTCAGGACGTAAATGATTACATATCCCGGGTTGCAAAGGAATTTATCGATACCTATGAGTCTTCATGCAATGTGATGTTTAAAAAAATGTCGGCATCAAAGATTTTAGATGAAAGGCTTATTCCTGAAAAAATAAATGAAGAAACATTGCGACGGCTTGAGTCCCAGGTTCACAATGCTCAATCAATCTATGATACATATATTCAAAAAACGCCCTTTGAAGCAGAAAACAAAATTCTTGGCATGTTCAGAGGTCACATCTCAATTACCCTGCATCTTCTCGGGGTTGCAAAGGAGCTGAGCCATTTCTACGAACGTCATGCAACAAGTGTTCGTAAAGAGGCCACCCGTCAAAAGATAGCTAAGATAATCCCGCAAAAAAAAATACTCAGCAATATTTTCAACTTTGCCCTTTTTTACTACTCTTCCTTTATTAAAGATGGTGTAAAAATTGCGAACAGGATTTTAGACGAATTTGTAGTTGTTGAATCAAAAACAGTTAAAGTACCTGAAGGCCTTGGTTTTCATCTCAGGCCGTCCACATTGGTAGCAAAAATTGCAAACCACTACAACTCAAAAGTAACCATGGTTGTGAACAACAAGGAGTTTGATGCCAGCAGTGTAATTGACATCATGTGGGCTGGTGGTATGATCAAAAAAGATGCCATTACAGAGGTGGCCTTTTGCGGTGATAAAAATGCTGTCAGAGACCTGGCAATTTTAGCAGAAGCTAATTATGGAGAGGACACAATGGGTAACAGCACGCCTCTTCCGGATGAACTGTCATATCTCAGGCAGGGATAAAAATTGTGTAAATATAATTCTTTTAGCCCAAAAGAGACCATTGGAACATACATAGTGCCTGAACGGAAAGTCCATTAATTACACTTTTTCTGTCATTGCGAGGGAAGCATGACCGAAGCAATCTCCTGGAAACAAAGGGATTGCTTCCCCGATTTTATCGGGGCTCGCAATGACAACTCGGAATCAGGACTTTCCGTTCAGCCACTACATAGAGATTTTTGATAAGAACAAAGTAATTATTGGAGATACAGAAAATATAATTTTTTGCCAACATACACTGTACCTCTCTTTTCATCATGTAAACTGAAGATTTCAGGAATCCTATTGTAAGCTATTGTAAGCCTTCAATCCTTAAGTAAAAATTCAAAAAATTATTCCAATAATAGTTTATTTATGCTATATTTCCGTAACTTATGACTTACGAGTTTTTTTTCGAATAACATAAATCTCCTGTCCTGAATATGTTTAGTAAAACGGGTATCTAAGTGACAATGAAACTTTTTTATTTATACATACCACTACTGCTTTTTTTTTGCATGCTTTACGTTTGGCCATCATACTGTCAGGAACCCTACACAGAGCATGAAATTTTACCTGCCTTTAAAATATTAGATCTGCCCAAAACATGGTCTGACAAAACCCCGGTTTACAAAGAGCCGAAACTGCTGTTTTACACGCAGGAATTTACCTATAAATGCAGCAAGTGCCATGTGAAGGATCTCACATCCAAGCCGAAAAAATCACACCTCCCGTTTGGTGCGCATAAGGATATGCTTTTTACACATGGTTTGAATCTCCGGTGCATGAATTGCCATAATCCTGAGCACCCGGATGCATTTACTGATTATGATGGCAGTGTGATTGCCAGGGATAAACCTGTTTTTCTCTGCAGGAACTGTCACGGGGTAATATACAGGGACTGGCGTGCCGGGGTCCACGGTCGAATTAACGGCTACTGGAATAATAAGCTTGGCCCACAGAAAAAAATTGAATGCAATCAATGTCACAACCCGCATCATCCAAAATTTCCGGATTTAAAGCCCATGCCGCCCCCAGTCAATCCGGTTGCGCACAAATATGAAAAGGACAAGCACCATGAGTGACCAAAGCAGAAAAGAACACGATCAAACAGAGCCTGCCTCACTTGATGACATGACTCATGAGCCTTTGACGCGCCGCAGCTTTTTAAAGGCTGGTGCAGCAGCTGTTGCTTTGTCTGCCGGGACTGCAATAACCTTAAGCCCGCTCAAAGATCTGGATCAGCATTTCAGTGTCAATGAATTTTTTCAGCAGCATTATGAAGAGCTTACTCCTGAAATGATGGAAAAAATTTTAGAGAGAATAAAGCAGGAAATTAAGCGGGATTATGATGTGGAAGCTGATCTCAGGGATATCAAACCAACACCTGGTGTTGAATTTGCCTATGCACTTAATCTTGGGCGCTGTATTGGCTGCAGGCGCTGTGTATATGCCTGCATGGATGAAAACAACCAGTCACGCGACCCTGAAATCCAGTATATCCGTGTTCTGGAAATGGAAAAGGGGTCTATGGATATTGAATCATCCAACCATTACTATAACCCCGAAACTGTTCCAAACAAGGGTAAGTATTATATGCCTGTTCAGTGCCATCAGTGCAGAAACTCACCCTGCACCAAGGCCTGTCCCGTAAAAGCAACCTGGAGGGACCCTGACGGTATCGTGGTTGTTGATTACAACTGGTGCATTGGCTGTCGCTATTGCCTGGCAGCATGTCCTTACTGGGCACGCAGGTTTAATTTTGCAACTCCAAAAATAGCCAGCAATGACATCAATACAGAGATGGCCTACCTCGGAAACCGCATCAGGCCTCGAGGTGTAGCTGAAAAATGCACCTTTTGCCTTCGCCGTACACGACAGGGAATGCTGCCGGCCTGTGCGGAAGTATGCCCCACCGGGTCACGAATTTTTGCCAATATTCTGGAGCCTGGCAACCCAATCAGTTATGTTCTTGAAAATAAACGTGTCTATGTTTTAAAGGAGTCTCTTCAAACTTTTCCGCGTTTTTACTATTTTTTTGAAAAATAATTAACAGGTAATTGTATTATGATCCGCGACTACATCATTTTTCTCTGGCGAGTGTACAGGCTCAGTTTTTACGGGAACAAAAAATATTATACATGGATGACCTTTCTGACGTTAATTGTGTTTACCGGCGCGTACTCCTATGTTAATCAGTTTACTCACGGCCTTGCGATCACCGGAATGACCAACCAGGTTTCATGGGGGCTCTACATTGCAAATTTCACTTTCCTTGTCGGGCTTGCCGCTGCTGCGGTGATGCTGGTAATCCCAGCCTATGTTTACCATAACAAACCTCTTCATGATGTTGTTATTCTGGGCGAATTGTTAGCCATTGCTGCAATAGTCATGTGCCTTCTGTTTGTTAATGTTGATCTGGGTCGTCCGGACCGTTTCTGGCACCTGATGCCGGTTATTGGCAAATTCAACTTTCCTGTCTCCATGCTTTCATGGGATGTTGTGGTTCTGATCGGATATCTCATGCTTAACGTTCATATCTGTGGATATCTGCTTTATGCTAATTATTTAGGGAAAAAACCAACACCGCTGATTTATATACCCTTTGTTTTTATCGCAATTTTCTGGGCAGTCAGCATTCATACTGTTACTGCTTTTCTCTATATCAGCCTTTCCGGACGACCGTTCTGGAACGCAGCCATAGTTGCTCCCCGCTTTATCGGTTCTGCCTTTACAGCAGGCCCTGGATTCATGTTTATAACATTCCAGATTATCCGGCACTATACTAATTACAAAATCAGTGATGAAGCTTTGCGGTTGCTTCGCCAGATTGTAACCATATCACTGCTGGTAAATCTTTTTCTTGTTGGTTGTGAGGTTTTTAAAGAATTTTACGCAGAGTCTGCCCATTCCAGCTCAGCACGGTATCTTTTTTTCGGCCTTCACGGCCACAATATGTTAGTGCCGTGGATATGGTTTGCAATCTTTATAGAATCCATTGCAGCTTTGATCTTCCTTGTTCCACCTTTTGCCCGCAAAATGCCACTTGCAAACATTGCCTGCTTTTTGTCAATAACAGGTATATGGATTGAAAAAGGGCCTGGTATGGTCGTGTCAGGATTTGTGCCAACACCGCTTGGAGAGGTCGTAGAGTATTTTCCGACACTTTATGAATCACTGGTTTGTATCGGAATATGGGCCTTCGGAGCCCTGCTCTATTCCTGGATGATCCATCTTGCCATTCCGATCCTGTCAGGAAGATTCAGGCATAAGCAAACCCGGCAGGCATTGCAGCAAACGCCTTGCTGACTGAACAATAAATAAAATCACTGATTAGAAACTGCAATTTCATTAAAGCTTTTTTGGTCATCTCTGCCTTATGAAAAAAATATATGTTTTATTAGCAGCACTCATCTGCGGAATTTTTCCTTTAACCGGCCACGCCTATACGGTTCTGCCTCTTCAGCACCTCTTTGACATTAGCAGAGATTTTTTGCAGCCGACTGATGTTGCCATTGGAAAGAACAATTTTATTTATATACTGGACGGGGTTAACAGTCGAGTCAAAGTTTTTAATGCACAGGGAACTTATAAATTTTCTTTTGGAGCAAAAGGAACACAAAAGGGAAATTTCAGAAACCCTGTTGGCATTGCTACTGACAGCTCAGGACGTGTGTATGTGGCTGATACGGGTAATCAGAGGATACAGATCTTTTCTTCTGACGGTGATTTTAAAAGCCAGGTTTTGCTGTTGCCAACTGAAAATAATGAGCCTCGGGATCCTGTTGATGTTGCTGTTGACAACACCCTCAAGAGACTGTACGTTTCTGACAACGATAATCACCAGTTGCTTGTCTATTCCATCCCCGGATACAAGCTTCTTTCTATCCTTGGTTCAGAGGGGCTCAGGGACAGCCAGTTTCATTATCCCTTTTTAATTGCTGCAAAAAACAGATCAGTTTACATTGTCGATGTACTGAATACCAGGGTTCAGATCTGGCGAGATGGTGTTCCGGCAGGCAGCATCGGCGGCTGGGGCGTTGATTTGGGGAAATTTTACAGGCCAAAAGGTGTATGTGTTGATGCCAGCGGACAGGTATTTGTTTCAGACAGTGTTCTTGGAGTAATTCAGGCATTTAACAGCAATGGTGATTTCAATGCTGTGCTTGGTAATGAAAAAGGGGATATTCTGAAATGGGAAACCCCCCTTGGCCTGGCCATTGACAGCCATCATCGTCTTTATGTTGTTGAGATGCTTCCAAACCGTATCAGAGTCTATGACATTTTATATGATAAAAAGCTTGAAAAACATTAAAATGCAGTTTCGGTCAAATCATGTTGCAATAACAATTCTGCTTCTGCTGTCTGCTGTCTGGATCAATACGGCAGGTAAAGCCAACGCTGCCTTAAAGCCTGATACTTCACGAAAGTGTGCCATCTGCCACTTTCAGTGGGTATCCACATTTTTTCTTGAGCACCGAAGCACACCCATTGCACAAATGCCTGAAAAAGACCATGACATGTTTTCCTGGAAAGTGTGCATTTCCTGTCATGACGGATCTGTCCGGGATTCGCGAAGCAGTATATGCAATGACCCTGGCCACCGTGTTGGCCAGATTCCTTCAAAGCGCGTTGACATTCCACCCGGTTTTCCTCTTGGTAAAAACGGGACGCTCAAGTGTACCACGTGCCATACGCCCCATTCGGTTACTGAAGAAAGCGAGTCAATGGCTGAATACTTTCTCAGAGCGCCAAACGAAAATTCATCCTTCTGTAAAACATGCCACAAACAAAAGCTTGGCGGTTTGCCCAGGGGCAATCATCCCGTAGATGTCTCTGTCAAAACCAGTACGGATATCATTAAACAAGGCGGTGGCAAATTTGGCACAGACCTCAGCAACCAGATCATCTGTGAAACATGTCACATGGCACACGGGGGTGTAAACAATAAACGTTTAGTTCTTCCGCTTGAGAATATAAAATCCATGTCTGTGCTTTGTGAAGTCTGCCACACAAAAAATGCTGTAAGGCCTGGCGAGACATCAGCCGGAATGCTTTCCCATCCTGTTGACGTAAAGCCGGAAAATGGCATGAAGATACCGTCTGCATGGTCCAATGGTGAAAAAGTAGTTGTCAGCCATAAGGAAGAGATTGTTTGCAGAACATGCCATAAGCCCCATCATGCTTTTGGAAAATATCTGCTTTCAGAAAAAAAGGGAAAGGATGAGCTCTGTGTTAAATGCCACAACAGCAGGACATCTTTGTCAGAAATTCCACTTAACCTGCTTCTTCAGCCTGTTTCGGAAAGCAACATCGCAGACAATTATGTTCAGGAAACAAGCCCCTGCTCTTCATGTCATCTTGCACATAATGGTCAGGCTGTTTTTTCACGGGTCAGGGACCTGTCACGCAAACATTCAGACCTCGAACAATTTTTCAGTATCCCGCACATTGGGCTGCATCCGCGGATGTTTTTCGGCAGTGTTTTTTTTGAACAGGATACTGGCATGACTGACAGAATCCATCTTTTTAATGACAGCGGATTACTTTCTGATAATGGGACAATTGCATGCGCAACCTGTCACAATGTCAGCCAGCTGGATTCCTACACAATTGACGGCATACCCTTTGATGGCTCAGATAACAGCTCTGCAGGCTTTCTTAAGCCTGAAATTGCAGAAAGGTTCTGCAAAGCATGCCATGGCGAAGAAGCCCTTGTACGGTTTCTCTATTTTCACAAAAAATGGTAGGTGTTTATTTGAAAATAAACTTTTTATCAACTTCAGTTATGACACCAAAACTCCGCTACACTATTACAGCAGTCCTCACGTTCATTTTATCCGGGTTGGTGACACCATCCGTCGGTGCAAACAGGGCAATAGATCCGCACTGGTCAGGAAAACACTGCACTGAATGTCATGCTGATGAAAGGATTCCTGAACTGAAATTCAACGGTGATCTGCTGCAGGTTTGCATTCGATGTCACAACAACGGCTCTCCCGCATGTGTAAAGGCACATGAACAGGAAATTATACTGCCTGATCCCATGAATATTAGTGTTCCTGCTGACTGGCCTTTTGCTGAATCAAAAATAACCTGCACTACCTGCCATGCAATACGTTTGCAAATGCACGCCAATTCTGCAGAGAAAAGGAAAAATATCAATTTTTTGCGGACAGATGAACCTGCAGATATCACTGGTTTCTGTTTCAAATGTCACGAAAAAGCACTGTTTCAAAAGATTAATCCACATCAGCAGCAAATCGGTTATGGCGCTGGAAACCGTCCGCCCTGTTATTTTTGTCACACTGAGGGGCTTGCCTCAGGGAGTGAAGCTGAGTTTGAAGCATCATTAAAAACGAAAAGCCCTGCCCTTTGCACAGGTTGTCATGGTAATCTGTCCAAAGGTCACATTGTTCATGTACTGCTTAAACCTGATACCCTTGGACAAAAGGAAGCTGTTTTCCATGAGTTTGAGAAGTCAGGTATTGAGTTGCCGCTGGAAAACGGCAGGATGCACTGTGCTACCTGTCATAATCCGCACCCAAAAGGTATTATCGGGCGCAGAGAAGCTGCTGTTGGTGCAGGTGAAAAATATTTTTTGCGAACACCCGATACCTCTAAACTTTGCGTATCCTGCCATGCGGATAAGAAAATTAACAAATATATGCAGCTTTTTCAGCAAAAACCCGATGCTCGCAAACCATGACAGACAGGTTTGCCATGTGTAACTACTCAGATGGATAGACTGAAGGTTGTCCCTCATGTCTGCAAAGTGGTTATCTGTTCAGCAATACCGGTATTTTCGAGTTCCTGATTATATATGCCGTAGTGCCTCCTAAAATAAGATCATGCAGGCGGCTGTGCCCAAAAGCGCCCATTATAAGCAGGTCAATATTATTGTTTTCCGTATAATTTACAATTTCTTTTCCTGCATCACCTTTCAGGTTGTCAATCTCAA
The DNA here is from genome assembly GCA_024276465.1 of Deltaproteobacteria bacterium. Classification (GTDB taxonomy): domain Bacteria; phylum Desulfobacterota; class WTBG01; order CAIYCZ01; family CAIRTM01; genus JAJRXD01. The sequence goes on along the minus strand of JAJRXD010000077.1, from coordinate 7,846 downwards.
TCTTCATGTTATACGGCCCGGTAAATTCATTAACTTCATCTGTCAGCAACCTGATCTTTTCTTTGTCATCAGTCACAAAAACCACTTTTAAACTGCAATTAAGCAGGGGCAACAGCTCACAGGCAGTCTTTAGCGCCTTGTTGGATTCCGTGCTGCCATCATAAGCAATCAGGGCACTGCAGAACCCGGAAAATGTATTAGGTGTAACAAGAACAGGGCGTGGTGATTTTCTTACTACTGATTCTGTGGTTGAGCCAAGCAGACCGGATGACCATTGTTCATGCTCTCCACGCTGTGCAATTATAACAAGATCAACCCTTTTTGCTTCCTCAGCAATTATGTTGGAAATAATACCGGTCATCCTTTTAATTTTCGCCTGAATACATTTTTCACTAATGCATTTTTTTTTAAATTCTTCAAGTATTAAATCACCCCTTTCTTCAAGGATCTGCTGGAATTTGGGAACATAATTCTGATAAGGACTGAACCCAAGGGAACCGGATATATCATTCAGGAAGGGTCCTTCAAGAGCACGTATATCAATTACATTAAGTCCTGTGATTTCAGCTTGAAACCTGGAAGAAAGATAAATAGCGTAGTCTAAAGCAATTCTGCTGTTTGGCGATCCATCAGTGGGAACAAGTATGCTTTTAATCATGATTTTTACCCCCTGTAATACAGATTAGATTTGTCCTGTTTTCACTATGTTATAAATATTTGCAGATTTTTTTTGCGTTGTAAATATTAAAATGATATTTTAGCAAAACATTAGCGGAATCTAAATGCTTATTTACACTCTTTTTTCTTTTATTTTATATTAAGACCTAATGAAACTGCTCCTTGCAATTGTAATTATAGCTCTGATATCCATTACAGGATCACGCCTTACTTTTCTGAACCGCAGGATTCCTCTTGGATTCAGGAATATCCTTTTAACAGGCACTGAATACATATTTGCAGGAGTCCTTTTAGGCACAATGGGGCTTGAGGTGCTTGATGCTGAAACATTGAAAATGCTGGAGACTTTTTTGATTTTCGGGCTCAGCTGGATAGGATTTCTTTTTGGACTGCAGTTTGAATTTCGCCAGTTAAAAAATCTTCCGAAATTCTATTTTTCAATAACTGCTGTTCAGGCTTTTGTGACTTTTTCAGCTGTAACCGCTGCAATGTACCTGATTATTGACAAATTTGTATCTCTTCCGGAAAGCATCCTTTTTATGGCAGCCATTACACTTGGAAGCACTGCTTCATGTACTGCACAGTCTGCGCTTGCTATTGTAAGCAGGAATTATTGGTTCAAAAATCGAACCCTGCTTGGATTAATGCGCTACATTTCAAGTGTTGACGGTCTTTTTGCACTCTGCTTTTTTGCTGTTGCCCTCTGTATTATTCCAGGAGGTGATGTTGAAAAATTTAACTTCATTAAATCAATAAAATGGCTGCTGATTTCTGCAACAACTGCTCTTGTTCCTGCTGTTGTGCTTATATTACTCAGCCGGACAAGATTTACACAGCAGGAATATCTTGTATTTCTCATTGGAACTATAATGTTTTGCGGCGGGCTTTTCTATAAAATACACCACTCTCCACTTGTAGCAGGCCTTATATGTGGAATTATAACTGCAAATTTCTGTCCGCATCGCATTCGCGCTTTATCTGTAGTTATTCATGCAGAAAAATCAATATATATTATCCTGCTTCTTATGCTTGGGGCTGCCTGGCAGTTTTCAATGGATTACAGCCTGGTAATTGCTGGTATTTATTTTTTTGTAAGGACCTCAGGAAAGCTTATCGGAACTTTTGCTGCCACAAGAATATTTAAACCAGAATACACGGTGCCTGCCGGTCTTGGTCTTGGCCTTATCTCTGAAGGCGGACTTGCTGTTGCCATTATAATTAATTTCAAACTTCTGTACCCCTCTTTTTCGGATTTTCTTATTACAATATTAATACTCTCTCTATTTATTAATGAATTATTAAGCCCGAAACTTATCCTTGCTCAATTTTCCGAGTTTGAACCTGTTTCAGTAAAAGAGCATTAACCTGAGCCGCAAATTATTAAGCCATGTATTATAAATCAATAAGCCTTTTAATTGTTCTTGCCACTATGGCTCTGATTGTTTATTCAGATCTTCCTGGTCTGTCTGAAACTGATTCACCCACACTTCTTATTGGCTTCCTTCTTTTATCAGCTTATTGCACTGGCTCTCTTCTTGAAAAATTCAAACTTCCAAGAATTACAGGATACATTTTTGCAGGTCTTTTTTTCGGACCTTTTTTTTTAAAGTTTTACAGCAGTAATGCTGTAGCAAACCTGAGTTTCCTGAACAGCCTTGCCCTTGCTTTTATTGCGTTCTGTGCAGGGGGCGAACTGCAGTTAAATAAAATACGCAGCAATATCAAAAACATCTTTTTTCTTTTAGTCGGAGGTACATCAGTGGTTTTTATTGGTGTGTCTCTTACTCTTTTTGCTTTTTCAGGTTTTATCCCCTTTTTGATGAAGTACGATCTGTATGCCCGTTTTGCTGTTTCTGCAATTTTTGGTGTTATTGCTGTTGCACGCTCCCCCTCTTCTGCCATTGCCATAATAAGTGAGACAAAGGCAAAGGGGAAATATACAGAAACTGTCCTCAGCGTAACTGTTGTAACGGATGTTGTTATAATAATATTATTTGCAGTGCTGATATCCATATGTCAGGCAACAATATCCTCCGGAAGCTCAATAGATCCTGCGTTTTTGCTGGATCTGATTTTTGAAATAATCGTTGCTTTTATTGCCGGTTTTCTTTTAGGCAAAGCACTTGTTTTCCTTATTGAGCGGGTAAAGGTTGAATTTCCCATAGTGATAATTGCAATGGGTTTTGTGGTTATAAAGTTCTGTCATTCCCTTGGAGCATATTTTCATGAAGCACACGATATCAGCCTTAACATCGAACCACTTTTAATCTGTATGGTTGCAGGATTTACTGTACAGAATTACTCAAAGCATGGGAATTTATTTCTCAGCAGAATGGACAGGGTTTCCATGCCAATTTATGTCGGCTTTTTTGCAATAACCGGCGCATCAATAAATATTGATGCCCTGAAAACCGGATGGATGTTGGGACTTATTATTTTCCTGTCTCGAATGTTAATGCTCTACATAGGATCCTGCCTCAGTGGCAGGCTTTCCGGAGATGATCCGATTATTTATAAAAATACCTGGCTTGGTTTTATTACCCAGGCTGGTGTCAGTCTGGGACTTCTGTCTGAGGTTGTAAGAAGATTTCCTGAAATCGGCATTCCAATCCAGAGCATTCTCATTGCTTCAATCACTCTAAACCAGATAATAGGACCCGTAGCCTTCAAATACGCACTTAATAAGTTAGGCGAAACGAACAGAGCAGGAAGATAAGGCCACACCCGGTTTTACTGTAAAAAAAAATTAAACAGGAAACCTCAAAACATCTGTCTAAACAATAACATTTTGCAAACAGGAGTCTTTCGGTTATAATTCTTCAGATTTTAAAAACAAAAGATGCTTTCAGTAAGGGATAAACATGCGGATTACAGATTTTTTAAAAAAAGAGTGTGTTAAGGTATATTTGCAGGGCACCAACAAGAAAGAAATAATCAATGAACTGCTGGAGCTTATTCTCAGGGACAATCCTGCCATTAACAGAGAAGAAGCTTCGCGAGGTGTTTTTAAACGTGAAAAAATTGAATCAACCGCCATAGGAAGAGGTGTTGCAATTCCACATGCGAGAATAGAAAGCTGCAATGATATCTGCGTGGCTTTCGGGCTTCTTGCTGCTGATGTTGATTTAAACTCTCTTGACAGTATGCCTGTAAAGCTTGTATTTCTTATCCTCTTCCCGAAAGACAAGCTGAACCTGCAGCTTCGTTTTCTTGCAAGAGCAGCACGTCTTTTACAGCACGGCAGTCTGCATGATGCTCTGATGGAGTGTAAAAATTCCAAAGCCGTGCTTGAAACATTTAAAAACTATGAGGATAAACACTTCCATTAATATGAAACTTATAATTATTTTCCTGAACAGGATAGAACTGCTTGAAGACCTGCTCACAGCTTTTCTTGAGATTGGAGTATCCGGTGCCACTGTGCTTGATTCTGTGGGAATGGGACGTATAATTTCTCATAATATTCCGATTTTTGCAGGACTTCAGGATGCCTTTGCCGGCAGCAGCCCAGGCAACAAGACAATACTGGCAATAGTGGAGGAAGAAATGGTTAAGCAAATTGCAGAAGCTTTAGAGGATGTATGCAGTGAGATTGATGATCCCGGAGCCGGGATCATGGCAACGGTTCCGGTAGATAAAATATTCGGGTTAAGGCATTGAGATATAGCTGTGTTATTTGACCCTGTCTGTATTAATTTTGACAATGTCTAATCATTGCACTGTGAAAAGATCAAGCATAATCGGAATTTTTCATGGTAATAAGTAAAAAACTGCTCTTTGCATACCTCTTACTTGCATTAAGTGTTCTAACAGCAGGTATAATTCTTTATCTCAACACCCTCCTCAACCAGCCCTCAACCAGAAGTTATCTCCTCTCAACCCTCAGTTCCATGCTTCAGGGCTATGAGATTCAGGCTGATCAGTTAAACCTTGCTCTGAGTAAAGGAGTTGCTGTCAGGTTTCGCAATCTCCTTGTTATTTCCCGGGATGGAACAGAAAAGCTTACCGCTGCTCACCTAACGATTACCCTTGCTGTGCCTTCACTGCTGAGAGGAGAACTGGTTCCAGTCAGAATCCTTCTATTCCGCCCGGACTTCACCCTGCACCTGCCGCATGATAACAACAGAACAAAGCCTGTGGGTGCTCTTGCCATGGATAATATTATCCAGCAGAACCTGTCTTTTTTGAAGTCAGCTACTATTCGCGACGGCAGTCTTTATCTCCCTGAATCCAGGCTGACGTTCAGGAACATTTACTTCAGAAGTTACCTTGAAAATGGGGTTTCTGAAAACCTGCATGCTGAATTCAGTACTACAATGTACTATAAAAACCATAGTGCGGATTGCAGAATTAAAGGAGTGATTTTATCGTATTCTTCTGAAGATGGGTTCCTGGTTGATTTTGAGGCTCAAACCAGCGAGGTTCCGCTTGTCTGGATCCCCTGCCAGAACAGTATGCCAGTTAAAGGAAAAGTCCGAATTCATCTGAAAATTGCCGGTGCATTAAAAAAGGCTCTGTCTGTTGATGGAATTATCAACACAAATGATGTTCATTTTAATTTAAACAGTTCCGGGCCAGCAAGGAGCTACATCCTGCCAAACTCATCCCTTGCTTTTACTGCCCTCTACAGCAAAAGTATTTTTGAATTTTCATCCATAAAGATAGAGGGTAATGAATTTTCTTTTTTTGGCAGAGCTAATGTAGATATTAGCAACCGATCTCTTCCTTTCCTCAACTTGAGCATGAAAAGTCAGCCCATGGCTCTAAAAACATTTAAAAAAATTTTTCCCGCTGCTTTTTTACCTGTGTGGATTGAGCATGACATCTTTCCTCAGATCAGCAATGGCATGGCTGTGCTGGAACAGCTGGATGTGAAGGGAACCCTGCAGCAGATTGCTGAGCTGAACAGAAAGGAAAATTCAAGGGTGCTTTCAATGAAGATCAGACTGAATGATCTGTCAGCTTTTTCCAGCAACCTTTCTACTCCCATTACTGCTCTCAGAGCCCATCTGAGCTATCAGGACGGTAATCTCAGGGTATCAGACGTGAGTGCCAGGTTTGGTCAGTCCCGTATTTACAATGCTTTCATGGATCTGGACAACCTGTATGCAAAGGACCCTTTGTTTCGCTATTCACTTAAGACAGAAGCCCGGCTGGAGGACTTGCTCCAGTTCAAATCACTTGATCTTATACCACTGTCAATCCGTAAACACCTCCAGCCTGTTACTTCCCTCAAAGGAAGTTTAAAGGGTTCTTTAACTGTTGAGGATAAACATGGGTGGGAGATTCCCAGGATAAGGCAATCTGTTCTGCTTATCCGGAATTGCAGTATTCAGCATCAGGGACTGATGCTGCCCCTGGTTTTTCAAAACATGGATCTGCATTTTGATGATCAGTCACAATGCCGCTACATCGGATCCGGATACTGGGGAACCTCAAGCTTTCAGGGGTCTGGCACAGCTGAAAATCTCTTTCAAACTTTTAAAGCAGATATGATCCTGTCAGCGGATGCCAATGAGATTTCTACCCTCTTCCATAGAGATAAACAGTTTTTAGGTTTCAATAATGATCTGCCAGTGACACTTCTGGTGAAAAAAAAAGATGGGAGATTTTCTTTTTATGGCAAGGTGGCTGCAGCTGGTCTTTGCGTTGAAACTGATAAATATTTTTTTGGTCCTGGGTCAGAATCAGATGAGGTGGAGTTTAATATTGTCTGGCAGCCGGATGCTCAACTTGTATTCAGTCCTTTTATTGCACGTTTGGGTGATTCGGAGCTTACTGCATCCGGAGCCTTCAACCTGAAAAACATGGACACTCTTAATTTGAAGGTAACTGCTATGGATCTGAATCTGAAAGATCTGAAGCTTTTTTCCTTTGAAAAAAAAATCCCGGCTAATGGTGTTTTAAGCACTGATATTGAAATAAATTACTCTTTTGTCAATCCGCATGAAACCCGTCTTCAGGGTGAAATCAGCTGTTGGGATATGACCCTGCCCTTTAACCTGCTCTCCTGCCCTGTCAGGGATCTACATTGCAAGATTGTTTTTTCCGGCAGGGATCTCCATGTTCCTTTGCTTTCATTTAACCTTGGACAGAGCAGACAGCCCTCCCCTGTCTTCCTCAGTGCAAATCTTTCCGGATGGCACGGTTTGAAGGGCAGAGTAAGTGTACATGCACCAATACTTGATTTGTTTGACATCCTTGACAGCAAATCAGTTTCAAGGAAAAATTCTGATTCTGCAAAGCAGCATGACATGGTTGGCAGCTTTATTACTGACTCTGATATCCAATTTGATATTGAGGTTGAGTCATGCAGGCTTGGAGATATTGTGATGCACCCTGTAACTGTTACCGGAGCATATCAGAAGGGCGAGCTCAGTATCAGTCAGTGCCAGATGCATCTGGAGCAGGGAACTATAAGTACAAAAGCAAAGATATCCCCCCTGCTTGTTTCCCTTGAAAGTGTATTTCAGCTGGAACGCTACCCCTTCAACAACCTGATTTCAAGCTTTCCATTTTTTAAAAACCTGAAAATCACAGATGGACTTCTTTAGGTCCAGGGTTATATTTCAACCCAGGGGAAAAATGTACAGGAACTGAAACCCAATCTGTCAGGAAACTTCAATGCAGCACTTGAAAAGGGAAATATCCAGCAGACTTCTGTTATCTTTAAAATTCTCAACCTGATGGATCTGAAAAAGTATTTTCAAAAGCAGAAGTCAGGTCTTTCAGAAAAAGGTCTCTACTTTGAATCAATTCAGGGATCAGCCTCTATTAAAAAAAGCATGCTCCGCACAGATAATATGCTCATGAGAAGCCCCCTTGTTAATCTTGGGGCAATAGGCATTATCAACCTGTTAACCAGTACAGTCGATGGTACAATTGCAGTAGAGCTTTTGCGAACCCTTCGGGCTGTGCTTGACAAAGTACCATTTGTCGCTAGGATTCTGACCGGAAAAAGCAAGCACCTGGCATCTTATTATTTTGAAGTTAAAGGTCCTCTTAACAATCCTGTTGTTAAGCCTGCTGCATTAAAACAGCTGAGGGGTGAATCAGTAAAGCAGATTAAGCGCATTCTGAAACTTCCAGACCTTCTTTTCAGAAAAAAAAGCAAAGCTAATGGAAAAAATTAAGACTTTAGCTTTAATCCCTCTTTCATCATCAATAT